>CALHCQ010000020.1 GCA_937936645.1 uncultured Algibacter sp. | reverse complement strand
GTGAGCCCTGAAGGATTCGAACCTTCGACCGCCTCCTTAGAAGGGAGGTGCTCTATCCAGCTGAGCTAAGAGCCCGTAATTTTAAAGTTGTTACGACAACTGTGTCGGGGTGGCAGGATTCGAACCTGCGGCCTCCACGTCCCAAACGTGGCGCGATAACCGGGCTACGCTACACCCCGAGTAAAATAAAATAGCATGTATACTATTTTAAGTAATATCTTTGCGGAGAGACAGGGACTCGAACCCTGGCGACAGTTACCCGTCGACAGATTAGCAATCTGCTCCATTACCACTCTGGCACCTCTCCTTATTCTTAATGAACGTTAGCATTTTATTGCGGGTGCAAATATAACACAATGTTTGAGTATTACAACACTTTTTTTATATTTTTTTAAAAAAATTATTCAGGATATTCTATTCGTAAATGATAAATATTTGCAAGCTTGCGCTTTAGCACTTTTTTTATAGATTCTATTTCTTTAAAAGTTATATCTGCATTTAAAAACTGCCCCGCTTCTATTTGTTTATTTATAATTTTTTCTACAAACAAATCTATTTTTGTAGAGGTAGGATTTTTTAAACTTTTAGAGGCAGCCTCTACACTATCGCACATCATTAATATAGCGGTCTCTTTACTAAAAGGTTTAGGCCCTGGGTAACTAAAAAAACTACGATCTACTGTTTCGTTTATTTCTTTTTCTTTCATGTAAAAATAATAAACCACACTATTACCATGGTGGGTTCTTATAAAATCGACAACACGGTCTGGTAAATTATTTCTTCTGGCTATTTCTATGCCATTTATAACATGGTCTATAATAATTTTTGCACTTTCTTTAGCTGTTAGTTCGTCGTGTGGATTTTTACCTGTCGCTTGGTTTTCTGTAAAGTAATTGGCATTTTTCATTTTACCAATATCATGATAAAGCGCCCCTACTCTAGCCAACATAGCGTTAGCTCCAATTTCGTTTGCAGAGGCTTCTGCTAAATTTGCAACATTTAGCGAATGATGAAATGTACCAGGCGATTGATCTGCAAGTTCTTTTAATAATTTTGAATTTGTATCTGATAATTCTAAAAGAGATACATCAGACACCAAACCGAATAGCTTTTCGTAAATATATATTAAAGGTTGCACAAATAAAGTTGCCAAGCCTCCAAGTATAAAAAGTAAAAAGGTGTTAAAATTTAATTTTTCTATACTTCCTTCATGTATAACAAAAAAAGCAAAATATGCAATAATGTATATCAGTGTTATTTGTCCAACAGAAATAAATAAATTGGCACGTTTGTACAATTCTGACACCGTTAAAACCGTAACAATACCTGCTATAATTTGTAAAAACATATACTCGTAATTATTAGGCACTATAAACCCTAATAACAAAACGGTAATAACGTGTGTAAACAAACCTAACCTAGCATCGAAAAACGCTTTAAATATTAATGGCAGTATGCATATAGGTACAACATAAAGGTACTGAGAGTTAAAATTAATAACCAGCGTTGTTATAGATATCATTAACAAAACGTTAAAGAATATAAATGTTACTTTAGTATTGTTTTCGAACACCGATTTTCTATACTTCCTTAAAAATAATAAAAGCATTAATAAAGCTAAAGACACCAATAAGGTATAGGCAAAAAGAATCCAATGATAATTAGTGCCACTCCATACTTTAGATTCGAACTCCAGTTGTAACGATTTTAATTTTTGATATTTATCGCCTTCTACAACTTCGTTTTTAGAAATAATTAAACTTTCTTTTTCCACACTGCCATAAACATAAGACACTTTGTTTAGCTCTTCCTGTAGGGCTTTGTTAGAAAAGGCCTTGTCGAAAACCAAATTAGGCTCTACTATATCAAAAAACAAAGAGGTTAACGGGGTTTTATAAGCTGATAAATCATTCGCACTTAAATACCTAGAAATTATAGTAGAAACCTGTTCTTGGCGTACTAAATTGCTAAAAGTAGTACTGGCTTTCTTTACGCGATTATCTAATATAACAACAGATTTTGTATTGTAGAAATCGTAATTTTCTACTAAAATACCATATGTATAAAGTCTATCTAGAATGGCTTGACCAGAAGCATATAGTTTTTCTAAATTAGGTTTAGAAATACTATCTATAGACATATTTTGAAACTGATTTCTGTATTTTAAATGAACTTCATTTTTAATAGCTTTATTTATATTAAAATAAAGAGGCACCTCGTTAACTATTTGCTTTTTTTCTTTATCTATATCGTTTTCAGATTTTTTTATAGCAAAACTAAAAGGCGCATATAAACTCTCGGATTGCCAAGGTTTACCTTTCTCGAAATTATACTTAAACTTACCATTTTTAGGAAATAAGTAAACAATAAAAATAGTGGTACATACAAACAATAAGCCTTTATAAATTAAAGCATGATTTCTATATAGTTTATTTATAAAATCTTTCATTGTAAAAATATTATTTTCAAATGTAACAAATTTATAGCCGCTCAAGTTATTTTATAAAATAGTATACTATCATTTTCTATTAAAAAATCATTATTTTCGCTTATAGTAATTAAAAGCCCCAAACATGAGTAAAGACGTCGTTATTGTATCGGTAGCAAGAACTCCAATAGGAAGTTTTATGGGTGGATTATCTACGATTCCTGCTCCAAAACTTGCCGCTGTAGCAATACAAGGTGCTCTAGAAAAAATTAATCTAGATGCCAACCTTGTAGACGAAGTTATTATGGGCCATGTTGTACAGGCCAATGCCGGTCAAGCCACTGCAAGGCAAGCGGCTATTTATGCAGGTATACCAAATACAGTACCATGTACCACTGTTAATAAGGTTTGTGCTTCTGGCATGAAAGCCATAACTCAAGCTGCCCAAGCCATTGCTTTAGGTGATGCCGATATTATAATTGCAGGTGGCATGGAAAACATGAGTTTAATTCCTCATTATGTACACCTTAGGCAAGGTAAAAAATTTGGAAATACCAGTTTTATAGATGGTATGCAAAAAGATGGATTAAGTGATGCTTATAGCAATGAAGCTATGGGTATTTATGCCGATGCTTGTGCAGAAAAATACCATATTACAAGACAAGAACAGGATGCCTACGCCATAGCGTCTTACAAACGTGCTCAAACCGCATGGGAACAAGGTAAATTTAATGAAGAGGTAGTACCTGTAAAAGTACCGCAACGTAAAGGGGACGATCTTGTTATAGATACGGACGAGGAATTTAAAAATTTAAGGCTAGAAAAAATTCCCGAATTACGTCCTGCCTTTACTAAAACAGGTACTGTTACAGCTGCAAATGCATCTACAATAAACGACGGTGCTGCTGCTATTATTTTAATGAGTAAAGAAAAAGCAAAAGCACTAAAACTACCTACATTGGCAGAAATAAAAGGTTATGCTGATGCTGCTCATGCACCAGAATGGTTTACAACTGCTCCGGCTATAGCTTTACCAAAGGCCTTAAAAAAAGCAAATCTAACATTAAATAATATTGATTACTTTGAAATAAACGAAGCCTTCTCTGTAGTAAGTCTAGCAAACATGAAACTACTTGGTCTTAACCCTAAACATGTAAATGTTCATGGAGGCGCTGTAGCTCTTGGCCACCCATTAGGATGCTCTGGAGCTCGCATTTTAATTACTTTATTAAGTGTATTAAAGCAAAACAACGCAAAAACTGGAGCAGCTGCCATATGTAACGGCGGCGGCGGAGCTTCTGCAATTATTATAGAACGCAATTAAGTTATTAAAATGCAGTACGGTATTTGTAATATAAGTTTAGTACCTCTAAGAATCGATCCATCTGATAAAACAGAATTGGTATCGCAAGTACTATATGGTGATTTTTTTAAAGTATTAGAACAGCGTAAAAATTGGAGTAAAATAAGACTTGCTTTTGATAATTATGAAGGCTGGATAGATAACAAACAGTATCTAGAAATTAATAAATTGCAATACCAAACATTGCAAAAAGAGACCCCCATAACATCTCAAGATTTAGTCGAATTTATAGAAGATAAAAACAAACAATTACACTCTATCGTATTAGGCTCTACACTTAACGGTCTCGAGTTACTAGAACACCAATACGACGGAGAAGCTTTTAAAGGAAGTAACTCTAAAAACAACCTTATTAAAACAGCGTTTTTATATTTAAACACACCTTATTTATGGGGTGGTAAATCGCCATTTGGTATAGATTGCTCTGGCTTTACACAAATGGTTTACAAGCTTAACGGATATAAATTATTACGAGATGCCTCGCAACAAGCCACACAGGGTGAAGCTTTAAGTTTTATTGAAGAAAGCGAGCCTGGTGACTTAGCTTTTTTTGATAACAATGAAGGCGATATTATACACGTAGGTATTATAATGAAAGATAACTACATAATACATGCCCATGGTAAGGTAAGAATAGATCGATTAGACCACTCTGGTATCTATAATAGCGAAAAGAATATACACACCCATAAATTAAGAGTCATTAAAAAAATTATTTAATAACGTTTTATCCCAAAAAATATATTACGTACTATAAATATTTGAAAAATAAAACAGGTATACTTCTTTATTAAACAAAAACACGAATGATTTTAAATCACTTTACATCGCTTCAGTTAACAGAAAAAGACAAGGTATTATTAGAAAATACTTTTAAGGAAATTCATCTAAAAAAAGGCGATTTATTACTAAAATCTGACACCAAAGTAACATATCAATATTACGTGTTTAGTGGCTGCTTAAGAACTTTTTTTATGGATGATAATGGAAAAGACCATACCATACAATTTGCCATTAAAGATTGGTGGACAAGCGACTATACGGCTTATTTTAGTACATCTCAATCTATTATGAATATAGAATGTATACAAGATGCTATAGTTTACAGAATATCAAGGCAAGATACCGAGAAATTATATTTAGAAATTCCGGGACTAGAATCTTTCTTTAGAAAAAAAATGGAAAATGCATTTGCTAGCTTCCAAAAACGAATACTAGATAGTTTATACCAAACCGCTACAACACGATACTTAAATTTTATTTCCAAATACCCAAATATAGAGCAAAATGTAAAAAATTATCATGTAGCATCTTATTTAGGTATTACAAAAGAAAGCTTAAGTAGAATAAGAAAAGATATCCCAAAAACCTAACTTTTTAATATCATACATCATTTTTATTAAATGCAGTCTTAAGTAATTTAGTGTTATATAAAATACACTAAACCTCTTAAAAACATTTAAAATGAAAAAAGTATTATTTGTACTAACTAGTCATGACGCTCTAGGAGATACAGGACAAAAAACAGGTTTTTGGATTGAAGAATTTGCTGCACCTTACTACCTACTTAAAGACAAAGGCATTAACATAACCATTGCAACGCCTAAAGGAGGACAGGCACCAATAGACCCAAAAAGTAATGAGCCAGACTTTGAAACACCTGCAACCGTGCGTTATAACAAGGATACAGAAACTCAAAATTTAATAGCGCATACAAATAAGTTAGACACTATAAATCACACCGATTTTGATGCTGTATTTTATCCCGGTGGTCACGGGCCTTTATGGGATTTGGCAGAAAATAAAACATCTATAAAACTTATAGAAGATTTTTATAGTAACAATAAACCTGTAGCAGCTGTGTGCCATGCGCCTGCAATATTTAAACACACAAAAACAGAAAACGGAAATTACCTTGTTAAAGGTAAAAAAGTAACAGGCTTTACTAACACTGAGGAAGATGCTGTACAATTAACAAATATTGTTCCTTTTTTAGTCGAGGATATGTTAACAAAAAATGGCGGTATATACTCTAAAGAAGCAGACTGGCAACCTTATGCTGTACAAGATAATTTATTAATTACTGGACAAAACCCAGCATCGTCTGAACGTGTTGCTAATCTTTTAATTAAGCAATTAAACTAAAAGCTCAACACAACTGTAAAAAACAAAAACCCTCGATAATTTTATTATCGAGGGTTTTTATTTTAATTATATTTTTTGTGCTAGTAATTGATCAATTTCATAAGACATTTTATCTAAAATGGTGGATTTGTAACCAACATCGTAAAATTGAATTTTCCCCTTTTTATCTATAATGATATTTGTTGGATAGGCTTGTATTTGAAACTTTTCCTTTAACCATCTAGCATCAGACACCATATCATAATCGAACCTGTTTTTTAATAAAAAATTGGCTAACTTATACTCTTCATCCAATGCAAAAGCTATAAACTCAACATCCTTATTCTTATACTTATGCTTTAATTTATTTAATAACGGAATCTCTTTTTTACATGGTGGGCAAGTGGTATACCAGAAATTTAAAACAACAACTTTACCCAGCATTTTTTTACTAGATATTTTCTTATTGATTATTGTTTTAGTACTGTATACAGGTTTTTTCTTGTCTATTAGCTTATCTGCAATTTTATTGTATTTACTTTTTCTCTCTTCATAGTTCTTTCTAGACTCAGACCTCAGTTTCTTATACGCCTCTTTATTCATTACATCAAAACCATTTAAAGAATAGTATGATGCAGGTATATTAAGGTGTTCTATTTTTTTAGCTACCACCCTGTATTTTCCTAGTTTTTTATTGTAAGCATAATAATCTAATAGAAAACCATCCATTTTATAATTGTGTGCAAAGCGAAGTCCAAATGCTTTAGTTGCATACATCTTTACTGGTTTACCTGCTATAATAGTAACATATTCGTCGCAAGGTAAATCTAAAATTGTTTTTTCAGAGTTGTTTTGTTTTTCTACGTCTTTGCTAGGTGTTCTAAAATTAGAAACAATGGCTCTTTTTTGAGAACGAGTAACGTTACATTTATAATATTTTTTTAAACTATAATCAAAAACAGTATACGACTCATAACGTGTCGTATTTCTAAACACGCGTTCTACTAATTTATTTTTATTAAAGGTTACTGTAATATCTTTTATAAAAGATGATGATGCCTTTTCTTCTTCGGTTAATTCCTTTTCGTATATAACATCATAAAAAATAACAGTGTCTTTTGTATCTATTTCATTTGCTTCATTGGGATTTGTAACTTCTAAAATATTAGTGGAAGTTTGCTGTGCATATGTTACAATGCTTATAAAAATATGTAATACAAATAAATACTTACTAATTTTCATGAGTGTTTTTTTTATAGAAAAATCTTACTTAAAGTAAAAATAAGCGTTTTATTATAATTATTAAAGCAAAAAATTAACTTCTATTAAATAAAACAGTCCTTTAAAGCAAGATGCTTTGAAGGACTGTTTTATTTAATACTAATATCTATTACCGTGCTTAATTAAGCATTTACAACTAATCTAAACCCTTCTCCGTGTATGTTTAATATTTCTACTTTAGGGTCTAATTTTAAATATTTACGAAGCTTTGCTATATAAACATCCATACTTCTAGAAGTAAAATAATTATCGTCTCTCCATATTTTTGTTAAGGCTAATTCTCTTGGCATTAAATCGTTTTCATGTAAAGCCAATAAGCGTAATAGTTCGTTTTCTTTAGGAGACAATTTAACAGGATCGTCACCGTTGTGTTTTAAAAAACGGAGTTTAGAGTTTAAATCGAAACTTCCTATTTTAAATTCAAATTGTTTACTATCGGATACGGTTTCGGTAGCTTTACGTTGTATAATAGCCTTAATTTTCATTAATAAAACCTCACTATCGAATGGTTTGTTTAAATAGTCGTCTGCTCCTACTTTATAGCCTTTTAAAACATCCTCTTTCATTGCTTTTGCTGTTAGGAAAACAATGGGTACATCGGTATTTTTTTCTCGTATTTCTTTGGCTAAAGTAAATCCGTCTTTATACGGCATCATGACATCTAAAATACATAAATCGAAATCATCTCTTTTAAATTTTTCGAAACCTTCCATCCCATTTTTAGCATGAACAACATCGTAATCGTTCATAATTAAATAGTCTTTTAATACGGTTCCAAAATTTGGATCATCTTCTACTAATAATATTTTTTTATTCTGTTCTTCCATAGTTATGATATTAGTGGAAGCTTTATAGTAAATATGCTTCCTTTTCCTTTTTCACTGTCAACTTTTATATGGCCTTGGTGATCGTCTACAATGCGTTTTACGTAGGCTAAACCTAAACCATGACCTTTTACATTATGTATATTACCTGTATGCTCTCTATAAAATTTTTCGAATACACGTTTTGCTGCTGCCTTACTCATACCACTACCGTGGTCTTTTATTTTTAATAATATGCTATGGCCAACATTTTCTGTGTACACTTCTATTTTTGGAGTCACTGGTGAATATTTTATCGCATTATCTAATATGTTAACAATTACATTTGTAAAATGCGTTTCGTTTGCTAAAACCGAAACGCTAGTGGCATTTAAATTTAAATCAATAAATCCGCCCTTGTCTTCTACTAATAATTGCACATGCGTTATTGCGTCTTCTACTAGGTCGTGCAATTCTACAGTTTCCTTACTTATGTTAAGCTCATTTTTTTCTAATTTAGATATGCGCAAAACATTTTCTACTTGGGCATGCATGCGTTTATTTTCTTCTTTTATCATTTTTAGATAGCCTAAAACCTTTTCTTTATTATCTATAATTTTAGGATTTCTTATCGCATCTAGCGCTAAATTAATTGTGGCAATGGGTGTTTTAAACTCATGCGTCATGTTATTAATAAAATCTGTTTTTATTTCTGCTATTTTACGTTGTTTAACATGTTGGTATAGCGAACTACCGTATGCTATTATAATGATTACTGTAAAGACAATAGATAAAAGTATCATGCCTAAAACCGATGACAATATAAACTTTTTATCTTCTGGAAAGTTTACTAATAATTTATACGAGCTTCTATTGTTCTCGTCGTAAAACATTGGCATACTAAAGGTAGATGCTGTTATTTTATTAAAACCTTCGCTATGTACTTTAGTTGCTAAATCATTATTATAAATGGCAAATTCGTAATCTATATTAATGTCGTTTTCTTTAAGTTTTGTGGCTAACAAATCGTTAATTTCACTTACTGTAACACGCTTGTATATAGGAATGGTTTTAGTGTATTCTTTTAAATTTCTATTAAAATAACTACGTTCTTCATCTCTTAAACGTCCGCTATTTATAATATTTAATATGGGAGAGCTAATAACATCTTTATCAAAAATATTGCTTTTATTGTAGACTTCAATTTTAGAGCTTCCTAATATATTTTTAATATCTAAACTATCAAAACCAATATCGAAGAGCGACGATGAAAGTTTATAATCTTCTTCTAGAATATTACTTTTATAAATGAAAGCTTCTTTTGTGTTATTGTTTTGTTGATAGATAAATAATTGAGAAACAGCTGCAGAGTCGCCTTTTTTATCGCGATCTAATTTTTGATATTTAGAAAAATACTTGTTTAACTCGTTGGTTTCGATAGTATTTGACACATAACTTAGCGTTTTTTTTACGTTAAATGTAAAACGTTGTTTTTCGTTTTGTACTGCATCTCTAATAAAATAGGCCTGTACAAAAATAATTCCGATGAGGGATAAACTCATTAAAATGAGTAATAAAGCAAATACTCTTTTATTCATAGTCCAAATTTAACATTTTAACATCTAGACGCATTTACTTTAACCTTACATTAACAAGCTACTTCGTTATAAGTTTTTACTTATTTTAAGAAGAATATTCGCATTAACCGTATTTACTTGTTTTTGGGTGTCATGTAAATCTACATTATTTATAACATAATTGGCGTGCTTTACTTTCTCTGCATCAAGCCATTGGTTGTTTATAATTGCTTCTACTTTTTCTTTTGTAGTATTATCTCGTGAGATAACACGAGCCAAACGTTTGTCTTTTGGAGCGGTGACTGTAATTACAAAATCGCAGTTTTTATAACCTCCGTTTTCAAATAAAATAGCTGACTCTTTAATAACATAATGCCCCTTTTGCTCATTTAACCATAATTTGAAATGCTGAGCAACTCTTGGGTGTACAATATGATTCATTTTATTTAAAGCGATTTTATCTTTAAATATAACACTTGCTATTAATTTTTTATTTAAATCACCATTACTTAGATAAACAGTACTACCAAATAATTCTATAAGTTCTTCTTGTATTTCTTTTGAAGTAACCATAAGTTGCTTTGCCTCTACATCGGCTATATAAATGGGCACACCTAATTGATTAAACATATTTGCAACCGTAGTTTTACCACTACCAATACCTCCTGTAAGACCTACTATTTTCATTATTTTAAAATTATAAATTCTATATGCTTTTGGTTTACTTTGGCATATTTAACCAGTTTAGGACTTTTAACAAGTTCCGGCATTAAATACGTTTGTCCTTGTTCTAAATTATTAAAATCACATGTTACTATAAAATCGTTAACATTAACATTTTTAAAATTATCTAAGCTAACATTATATTTAACTGTAACTGTTTTTGGGAAAAACTTAATAACAGCATGTTGTGGTGCATTAACTAATGTTATGGGTATTTTTAAAGTTCCCTCGGTAAATTTTTTAACAACACCTGTTAATGTTGTAGACTTAGCAGAAAATTTTATAATCTCGTCTTGCTTAGAAAAATCTAGCTTAATTTGCTTCTTTAAATCGCTTTTTAAGTCTTTTACCTTAAAAGGCATGGTATAAATTTCATTTATTTTAGACACCAAACTATGAGGCCCTATAACCTCTATAGAATCTGGTTTTAATTTAAAAGGTGCATCGGTGTTAAAACCCTGTTTAAATCTAATTTCCGACTTAAGTTTTACAGGCACCAATTTAACCATATTTACATCGTAATTAAAAGCTAACGAATCTGGTGTTGTGCTAATAATCTCTACTTGATCGCCCAATTGATCACTTAAAAACAATTTAGACGTGGTGCTGTACCAGGTATAATGATCTTTATAATTGGTAACATCTTTAGTAAAATCTATATTAACATGTGGTTTTTCTAAATAATATTTTAACCATTTAAAACCATGTGTTTTTAATGTAATTTTTAATCTTGAATTACTATCGCTTAATATAATATGTTGTGGCGGCACTTTTATTTTATTAATATTAAACTCTAGAGTATTCGTATAATTTTTAGAAAGTTTGGTAAAAATTAAAATGACAAACGATAAGGCTAAAAATAAAAAGAACACATTAATTCTTCGGTTCTTTGATAGTTTGTAGAGACTTGTTTTTATTTTATTTATCATTATTTTCTAAAAAATAATTTAGGAAAGTGCGTTTGCGGATTCTTTTTTAATATTTGTATAGCCCATGTAGATTTAAAAAAACCTATACCATATCCTGTAAATTGAATTATAATAGCTATTAATGCTAATCCCGATACAGCTATGCTTTTTGTTGCAAAGAGCGCGGCAAAAAAAGCACTCATAAAATAAAATAAATAGGCCATTAAAAAAATAGGCGTTATAAAAATTGCCAACATGGAAGCTAATAGAAAGCCCAGGCAAAATAATGAAGGAAACCAATAAGTTATTTTTTTTGTTGTAGGGTGCCAAACGTTTAAAATAGGTCTAACCATACCAAACTTATTAACTTGGGTGTAGAATTTAGACCATGATATGCGTCGTTTATGGTAAACATAAGCACCAGGTATTAATTTTGTTTTAAACCCTAAATTCCATAGTCTTATGGATAAATCGGGATCCTCACCAGGGTGAATATTACCAAAACCTTGCGAAGCTAAAAACGCTTTTTTAGACAAGCCCATATTAAAGCTTCTTGGCTGAAAAGTATTTACGCTATTTTTTCGCCCCCTAATACCTCCTGTAGTAAGTATAGACGTCATAGAGAAGTTAATAGCTTTCTGCAAATTTGTAAACGAATGGTGAGCTGCATCTGGCCCGCCAAAACAATCTACATAATTATGGTTTAAACTTTTTAAAACCTCTATTAAGTAATTATTTGGTAAAATACAGTCCGAATCTAAAATTATAAAATAATTACCCTTAGCCTTTTGCATGCCATAATTTCTAGAATCTCCTGGGCCTGTATTAGGCTTACTGTAATAAGAAATATTTAGTTTACCACGGTATGCTTCTACTACATTTTTAGATGTAATAGTAGACCCATCTTCTACAATAACAACCTCAAAATTTATAGATGTTTTAAGATTTACAAAACTCTCTAAAAGTTCGGCTGTTTCTTCAGGCCTGTTATATACGGGAATTACAAATGAAAAATTTAGATGCATTTTACAAATGTAATTAATAGTAATTGAAGTGTTAAAAATAATTATAAAACTACATCAATTATTTTTAACACTTCATACTTTTTTAATTTAAAGATTGAATAAGGAACTTTCGTGTTTCGTGAATATAGCTCCAAAATCTCTTTTCATCAATTTCAAAAGCAGTACAAATTTGTTTTGTACTATACTCGTGAAACGTTCTAAGTAAAAAAACTTGTCGCTGCAATGTAGGAACTAACTTTAAAGTTTCTTGTATTGTTACTTTGTTCATTGATACGTGAGGGTCTTGACTTAATGTGATATTCATAGACAGTAAATTTGATTGTGTTCTTTCTTACAAAAATACTTTTTGTTTAACGTTCTATAAAAATATTCAACACCATTAAAGTATGATTTCAAGAAATAGGACAAAGTTTTATTTGGATGAAATATATTTTATAAATTTGCAATATGATAGATGCTTATAAAAGTAATGTTTCGGTCGTTATCACAGATAATCAAAGGGTTATTATATGGGTTAACGAGCAATTTAGCAGAATGACAGGCTATGATTTAGAAGAAGTTAGAGGTAAAAAACCAGCCTTATTACAAGGCAGAAATACAGAGCGCCCTGCGGTAACTCGAATAAAAGCTGCGTTAAACAAAAAAGTACATTTTCACGATCGTATTACGAATTATCGTAAAAATGGTGAGGAATATACATGTGCTTTAACTATACATCCTATTTTTAGTTTAAACGGAGATTTGTCAAATTTTGTTGCTTTTGAAGTTGATAATAACTTTATAGATCCTAATACAGAATCTTTAATGCAACTAACCACAACCCAAAAGAAAACTTATTTAACAGACGCTGAAGAGTTGGTTATGTATTTTAAACTTCTAGATCTTTTTAGAGCTAAGAAGCTCTATTTAGACACAGAACTTAATTTACAGAAAGTAGCAAAACTCATGAATACTAATGTTAAATACATTTCTTTAATTATTAATAACCAAACAGAAAACAATTTTAAATACTTTGTAAATCAGTTTAGAGTACAAGAATTCGAGTATTTATTGTCATCTAATAAAATGCCTAATTATACGCTTTTTAGCATAGGACAAGCTTGCGGATTTAAAAACAAATCGACATTTTATAATGTGATACTAAATCACACTGGAAAGACCCCAAAAGAAATAGCCAACAAATACTAAACATAAGTTTTTTGAAAACAAAAAAGAGATTTAACAACTAGCTGTTAAATCTCTTTTTTTGTTTCTATTAGAGTAAAAATATTACTCTTAACAAGACATATAAATAGTTTTATTCTTCACCTGTAAAAGTACTCATTACAGCATCGCTAACACCCATATTACTAAAACCACCGTCATGAAATAAGTTTTGTAATGTAACACGTTTTGTTAAATCGCTAAATAATGATACGGTATAATTTGCACAATCTTGTGCTGTTGCATTACCTAGAGGAGACATTTTTTCGGCGTAAGCTATAAACCCGTCAAAACCTTTTACACCGCTTCCTGCTGTTGTTGGTGTAGGAGATTGCGAAATTGTATTAACACGTACTTTTTTATCTCTACCAAAGAAATAACCAAAACTTCGCGCTATACTCTCTAAATAAGCTTTATTGTCTGCCATATCATTATAATCTGGAAAAACACGCTGTGCTGCCATATAAGTAAGTGCTACTATACTACCCCACTCGTTCATTGCGTCTGCTTTGTAAAGTGTTTGCATAACTTTATGAAAAGACATCGCAGAAACATCGGTTCCTTTTTGTGTCCATGCATAATTTTGATCGGTGTAATGCTTTCCTTTTCTAACGTTAATAGACATACCTATAGAATGTAGTACAAAGTCGATTTTACCTCCAAGAATTTCCATAGACTGCTCTACTAGATTTTTTAAATCTTCTTCTGAAGTCGCATCGGCAGGAATTATTTGCGATCCTGTTTTTTCTGCCAACTCGTTAATTTGTCCCATACGCATTGCTACTGGTGCATTGGTTAAAACAAATGTACCGCCTTCTTCGTGTACACGCTCTGCGGTTTTCCAAGCTATAGAATTTTCATCTAATGCCCCAAATATGATTCCTCTTTTTCCTTTTAATAAATTATACGACATATTAATTGGTTTGTATATTGATTAGTTTTGATGCTTTTGTATAACATCTTAATTATAATTAAGCGCTAAAATACTAAACTTTAAACTTAATTTTTTAATGTTTTCCTTATTTAATTTAGCAATTCTTTAGCATGTGCTATAGCAGATGTTGTCACATCTAGCCCACCTAACATTTGTGCTATTTCTACCACACGTTTTTCGGTATCTAATTTTACTAGGTTTGTTGTCGTAACCTCGTTTACATCTTTTTTATACACTTTATAATGTGCGTGCCCTTTTGCTGCAATTTGTGGTAAATGTGTAATAGAAAACACTTGCATGGTACTGCTCATTTTAAGCATAATGTCTCCCATTTTATTGGATATCTCTCCAGACACACCAGTATCTATCTCATCAAACATTATGGTTGGTAATTGTATGTATTTAGAGAGAACAGCTTTAATTGCTAACATAATTCGCGATAATTCGCCACCAGAAGCTGCCTTCTTTAAATCGTTAAAATGACCTCCTTTATTGGCAGAAAATAAAAACGATAGTTCGTCCTGCCCATTGGCATAAAAAGCATCTGTGTAAACCACTTCAATTTTAAATTGAGCATTTGGCATACCTAAACTAGACAGTAATTGCTCTAACTGTTTAGTAAGTTTAGGTATAGCTATTTGGCGTTTTTCGTGTATTACTTTAGATAGCCCTTTTAAGGTATTAATACAAGCTGTTATCTCTTGTTCTTTCTCTAAAATAGTTTCGTCAATATTTGCTGTAACGCTTACTTTTTCTTGTAGCGTATTCATAATATCTATAAGTTCGGAAACTTCATTAACGCCGTGTTTTTGCTTTAAGCTATGTAGTGTTTGTAACTTTAAATTTACAACCTCTAGTCTATTGGGGTCTGCTTCTAAATTACTTTGAAATTGGTCTAACTCACTAAAAACATCATCTAACTCTATAAAACTACTTGAAACACGATTAGAAATATCTTCATATTTAGAAGACATACTAGATAATTTTTGCATGCATGCCTTTAGTGTATTACCTGCACTTAAAATACCAATTTGCTCGTCGTTTAATAAATGATAAGCTTGAGATAAGCCTTCTTTTATGCCTTCTATATTATTTAAACTTTCGTATTCTTCTTCTAGAGTTTCCTGCTCACCCAACTTAAGTTGAGCCTCGGTAAGTTCGGTTAACAAAAACGCATTGTAATCGTGCTCCTTTAAAGCATCAACTTTTAATTGATTTAATTGTTTTAAAGCTTTGTTTAAAACTTTATACGCTTTATACGTTTTAGCATAACTCGCAATATCTTTATTTGTTTTAGCTAAAGCATCTATAACTTGAAATTGAAAATCGTTATTTGTTATTTCTAGGGTTTGATGTTGAGAGTGTATATCTATTAACCTTTCTCCTATAAGTTGTAGGCTAGATAGTTTTACAGGCGAGTCGTTTACAAAAGCTCTCGATTTACCAGAAGGTAATATTTCTCGTCTAATAATAGTCTCTACCTCGTAATCTATATCTTCGTTTTTAAATAATGATTTAAGATTGTAGTTCGAGACATCGAACACAGCTTCTATAATGCATTTTTTCGATGTGTCTTTTAAACTACTTAAATCGGCGCGCTTACCTAAAATTAAAGATAAACCACCCAATAAAATAGACTTACCAGCACCGGTTTCTCCTGTTATTATAGAAAAACCTGAATTAAAATTAACTTTTAAGGTATCTATTAAGGCGTAATTTTTTATAGAAAGTGACGTTAACATAAACTAATGTATAATCTAAATATTATTATTTGGATTTTTTTCTACTAAATATAAAAGAGAGTTCTACTTAATAAAGTAAAGTTACATTTAGTACTTAATATTTCTCCATTTTGAAGCATGTAATGGCGCTATTTTCTGTAATGTTCCTTTTACATTAGCTATATCTACTTTAGGTCCGTCAGAAAAAATTAATTCTATTTCGTCGGCCTTAGCATCAAAAAATGTCCGTAGTAAAAATGAATTTGGACGTCTACTGTTCATTTTCTTAAACAAATCTAATGCTGTAATAATAGATGCTTTACCTTGCTTTACATTGCTAGACATAAGGTCTAAACCTTGCCTGTGGTAATTGTAAATAGCAGTTCTGTATTCTTTAAACGTAGGAGACAATATATTGTCTATAAGTGCAAAACGGCTTTGTAAACCATCTTCTACCTTCCAGCCTGGGTTATTACCTTGCTGCGAGTAGTTTGTAATAGCCTGTACTTGCTTATAGTAAGGCAATCCGCTATCTGGGCTAAACGAGTCGGCATCTAAGCCTAAAATCATGTAAACATGAAACGCTAATACCGATATTAAATTAGACTCGAACTGACTTTTATTAAATATTAAATTCTGAAATTCTAGATATTGAAATGAAAAATCTTTGTCGTTAAAGTTATAAATAGGTGTACTATAAGAAGCACCGTATACTGGTCTAGAAGATTGTACTTGTAATGTACCTTGAAAAGATTCGCCACTAAAACTAGTTATAGTTAGCGTCATGTTACAGTCTATCTTTTCTTGAGGTGCAAAGGTTTTATTGGTCCATTTGGTATTATTTAAAAACTCTCTTAATTGTTTTTGTAGTGTTTTAAAAACTTGATCGTTTTCATTTCCTGTTTGGCGGGCATTAACAACAACACCACAGTTTAACTCTTGAGAAAACCCAAAAGCAGTAATTAAACAGAACAATAATACTAGTAAATGGTTACGCATTAATTTGTTTTACAATTTCGTTTAATAAATCTTTAGCCACATCGGTTTTAGATTTCAAATTAAACTCGGTTATACAATCTTTATTATCAATAAATGTCACTTTATTGGTATCGCTTTGAAAACCAGCGCCTTTATCTCTTAACGAATTTAATACTATTAAATTTAAATTCTTCTTTTTTAACTTGCCTTTTGCATTTTCTAATTCATTATTAGTTTCTAATGCAAAGCCAACTAAAAATTGATTTTCTTTGGTATCTCCTAAAGATGCTAAAATATCTTTGGTTTTGGTTAACTCTAATGTTAACGTTTTATCTTTCTTTTTTATTTTCTGAGTAGCAACTTCTTTTGGTGTAAAATCGGCTACAGCAGCAGATAATATGGCGATATCTGTTGTTTTGTAATATTGATGTACCGCATCGTACATATTTTGAGCACTTACAACAGGTACAACATTAATTAAGGCATGTGTAACTTGTTGATGTGTTGGCCCAGTTACCAATGTAACCTCAGCACCTAAATTGGCCGCTGCTTTTGCTATTTCGAATCCCATTTTACCACTAGAGTGGTTACCAATAAAACGCACAGGATCTATAGCTTCGTAAGTTGGTCCTGCTGTTAAAAGTAACTTTTTACCTCGTAAAGGTAATTGATCTAGCATGTGGTTTTCTATGTAAGATACAATATCTTCTGGCTCTGCCATACGCCCCTCGCCTACCAATCCGCTAGCTAGTTCGCCACTAGTTGCTGGTATCATAATATTACCAAATTGTTCTAATTTATTGAAAGAACTTAAGGTAGATGGGTGTTTGTACATATCTAAATCCATGGCTGGCGCAAAATACACAGGGCATTTGGCAGATAAATAAGTAGCCAACAATAAGTTGTTACAAACGCCATTTGCCATTTTAGACATTGTATTTGCTGTAGCAGGAGCTATAACAAATATATCGGCCCATAGACCTAAGTCTACATGGTTATTCCATACATCGTTGTCATCTTCTTCATTTGTAAAAGATGAGTGTACAGGGTTTTTAGATAATGTAGATAGAGTTAATGGTGTTATAAAATCTTTTGCAGCAGGGGTAATAACCACTTTTATTTGGGCACCTGCTTTTACAAATAATCTTACTAGTGAAGCTGTTTTATAGGCGGCAATACCACCCGTAACACCTAACAGAATGTTCTTGCCGCTTAGTATACTCATAATGTAATTACTAGGCTTTAGAGTCTGATTCTGTATTTCTAAAATAAACCTTATCTGTTAACCATTCTTGAACAGCTAATGCATGAGGTTTTGGTAATTTTTCGTAAAATTTAGATACCTCAATTTGCTCTTTGTTTTCAAAAATCTCCTCTAAGCTATCGTTGTATGTTGCAAATTCTTCTAACTTATCGATTAATTCTTTTTTAATCTCTGTGTTAATTTGATCTGCACGTCTAGCAATAATAGAAATAGACTCGTAGATGTTCTCTGTTGGCTCATCTATTTGATTTCTATCGTAAGTAATAGTGTTTACCGGAGCATTGGTTTTTTTTAAATCCATTGTAATTATGTATTAACTTTTGGTATTGTATTTTTTTAGTGATTGATCTATAACGTCTACCATTAAAACGGCTTGACTTAGATATTTAGAGCTAGGGTATGCTTTAATGAAAGCATCGTAAAATTCTTTAGCTTGCTCTAATCGTACTTTCTTTTTAAATTCTACACTGTTTGTTGCTTGCTGATAAGCTGCTTCAAACTTGTAAAAGAATGCATCTTCTCTCAATTCCGAACCTGGGAATTCAAAAATAAAATTATCGAAAGATTTTATTGCTGCATAAAAATCTTTACTAAACTGTGGTGCTATATCTTTATACTGCTTGGCTATGGCAAAAGCTTTCTTTTGTAATTTTAAATCCAACTCTTTAACTAAAGCGTTTGCTTCGGTAACAAATTTAGAGTTTGGATAAATATTTATAAAGTTTTGTAACTTCTCTATAGCTTCTCTTGTATCTTTTTGATCGTTGGTATAAAAAGGAGATAATTTGTAAGTACTTTTTGCACTTAAAAATGCAGCTTCGTCTACCTTTTCACTTTTAGGGTAATTTGTTACAAACTTATCGAACTGATATCCTGCAACATAAAAATCTCGCATTTTAAAAAAGGTATCCGAGTAGAGAAACATAAGCTTTTCTGCGTTAGGTTTACCCCTATAATTAGGCACTATTTGAGCAAATAATTTATTTGCCTTTTCGTACTTACCTAATTGATAAAGAGAGTCTCCACCTTTAAATTTATCTGCTATACTTTCTGTTTTTAGTAATTTTTGATAATCACTACAAGAACTAAAAAGAACAACAAGTGTTAATATGTAAAATACGTTTTTCATAAATTTAAAACAGACTGCAAAATTAGGTTAATAATATGGATATTAAAAATATATTTTATACGCTAATTTAAACGATGAATATTAGTCTTCGTGTACAATTAAGCAATATTTAACTTTTTTAAATTTACGGTTATTGCAAATCGTAAATTTTAATAAGGCTTAAAACTATTAATATGCTTTTTATCGTATTTAAAAGGCGTTTACAAAACTTTTAATTCTGCTTTTTAAATCACTGGACGCTGGTACAACAGGTAATCTTACATGGTCTGCACAAAGGTTTAAAGCTTCTAAAACCGATTTTATACCTGCTGGATTATTTTCTTCAAATATATAGTCTATTACATCCAACAATCTGTAATGCAATTTGTAAGCAGCTTTTGCGTCGCCATTTAAACCTAAACGAATCATGTTAGAAAACGCTTCTGGATATGCTTGACCAATTACAGATATAACCCCTGCTCCACCTGCTAAGGTTACGGCTAAAGCTAAATCGTCATCACCAGAAATAACAAGAAAACCTTCTGGCTTATTTTTTATTAACTGTAAATATTGAGACATATTATTACCGGCTTCTTTTACAGCTATAATATTACTGAACTCGGTTGCTAGTCTTAAAGTCGTATCTACATCCATGTTTCTAGAAGTACGACCTGGCACATTGTATAAAATAATATCTACAGGGCAAACATTAGCTATTGCTTTAAAATGTTGATACATCCCTTCCTGAGTTGGTTTACTGTAGTAAGGCGACACCGATAATATGGCATCTATCCCAGTAAAATTTGTTGTTTCTATTTCGTTAACAACCAAAGCTGTATTGTTACCGCCAATACCTAACACTAAAGGTACACGTCCGTTTGCTGCTTGGGTAACTGTTGCTATAACGGCTTGTTTTTCTTCTTTTGTTATGGTAACACTCTCTGCAGTTGTACCACAAATAACAAGATATTCTACGCCATTATCAATATTGAAATTTACAATATTGGTTAAAGCCTCATGATTTACACTTAAATCTGAGTTAAAAGGTGTAACTAAAGCAACTCCAGTTCCTAGAAACTTACTATTCATTTTAAATTTTATTTAATATAGTTAAGTATTTAAAAACCTCATTTTTAAATACATCAAATTCATTAATATTTGTTTTAATAATTAAATCGTTTAAACGCGTATCTGTTTGCAAAATACCAATTTTAAATTGCGCTTTAGATCGAGCTGTTGCTATTTTTAAATCTAAAGAATCGTTTGTGTAATAACTAATTAAAACATCAAATTCTTGGTTTAAAAAAGCCTCTAACTCCGGATTTTTAATCCCGTCTTTCCACCCAAAGTCTTTTGGAGAAAAAGTGATTAAATCAGCATCCTGCTCTTGTACATCTTCTAATGTAAATGCAGCTATTTTTAATGCTTTGGAGCTTAACTTTATTTGTTTAGTTAAACTTTTAAATTCTAAAACATTACTAAACGCATCTCTATTTAAAATAACACCAATACTCTTAACAGCATTACCACCTACTTTTACTTGTCTAGTAGATAATAATTTGTTTAAATATTTTTCGTTGGATTTTACCTTAAAAGACTTTAAAATCATTTAAACCTATAATTTTGGCAAAGGTAACAAAAGTAGCGTCAAAAATATGCGTTAATTATTGCAGGTTTACATATTTATTTATTTTGTTAAAAACATCATTTAAAAACCTTTTAAAACACTAAATAACAACACCTTAACACCTATTAAAAACACAACACCTAAACAAAATAACATTCTTTTTTTTAGCTTAACTTGTCTAAAAACTCTAACTCTGTTATTAACTGCACACCTAATTTCTCTGCTTTTTCTTTTTTACTGGGCCCCATTTTATCTCCGGCCACAATGTAACTTGTTTTTGATGATATAGAACTGCTTACTTTACCACCATTGTTTTCTATCATCTTTTTTAACTCGTTTCTAGTAACTTTGTAAAACACACCAGAGACCACAATGGTATCGCCTTCTAACTTATTGGTTTGCCCTTCTAATTGTTCTGCAGAGATAGCCAATTGAACACCATAACTTTTTAAACGATTTATGGTTTGTATATGTTTTTCTTCATTAAAAAACATTTTAACACTTTGCGCTATTTTTATGCCAATTTCGTCTACATTAACTAAATCTTCTTCTGTGGCATCAATTATAGCATCTATACTTTTGTAATGTTTCGCTAACTTTTTAGCAACAGTTTCTCCTACATAACGAATACCTAAAGCATATAAAACACGTTCGAATGGTATTTTTACCGACTCGGAAATCCCTTTTATTAGATTGTCGGCGCTTTTTTCGGCCATGCGTTCTAAGGGAATAACCTGTGCTTTTGTTAAGGTATATAAATCTGAATAATCGGATATCAATCCTTCTTTTACCAAAAGCAATACGGTTTCTCCGCCTAAACCCTCTATATCCATTGCTTTTCTAGATATGTAATGCTGTATTCTACCTGCTACTTGTGGGGTGCATCCTAAATTATTAGGGCAATAATGCTTAGCATCTCCTTCTTCTCTAACCAATTCTGTATTACACTCTGGACAGGTAGATATATATTCTGTTGGCATTGATTGATTTGGACGTTTATCTAAATCTACACCTGTTATTTTTGGTATAATTTCCCCGCCTTTTTCTACAAAAACCGTATCGTTTACTCGAATATCTAATTTTTCTATTTGGTCGGCATTATGTACAGAAGCCCGTTTTACAATAGTGCCAGCTAACGCTACAGGCTCTAGATTAGCTACTGGTGTAATAGCGCCTGTGCGCCCTACTTGATAGGTAATACTTTGCAACTGTGTAGAAACTTGCTCGGCTTTAAATTTATAAGCCATAGCCCAACGTGGTGCTTTTGCTGTATAACCCAGCTCTTCTTGTTGTTGTAAATTATTTACTTTAATAACCACACCATCGGTCTCGTAAGGTAAATTATGGCGCTCCTTATCCCAGTAATTAACAAATTCTAAAACGGCATCTATAGAGTTTACTAACTTTGAAACCACAGGTACTTTAAACCCCCAAGACCGGGCTTTTTCTAGACTATTAAACTGAGTATTTACGCCTAAATTTGTCCCTATCAAGCTGTATAATAAACACTCTAAAGGGCGTTTAGAAACCTCGGCACTATCTTGTAACTTTAAACTACCAGAGGCAGTATTTCTTGGGTTTTTATATGGTTCTTCGCCTTGCTTTAGTCGTTCTTGATTCATTTTATTAAATCCGTCGAACGGTAAAACAATTTCGCCTCGAATATCGAATTTATCAGGGTAATCGCCTCTTAATTTTAAGGGAACAGATTTTATTGTTTTTATATTTTCTGTAACATCATCACCTTGAAAACCATCGCCACGAGTTACCGCCTTTACAAGTTTACCTTGCTCGTAAGTTAAACTTATAGAGGCGCCATCGTATTTTAATTCGCAAGTATACTCTATATCTCCATCTACTAATTTTTTTACACGTGTTTCCCAGTCTTGTAAATCTTCTTTGGAGTACGAATTATCTAAAGAATACATACGGTACTCATGGGTGACTGTTTTAAAGTTTTTTGTAATCGCTCCACCAACGCGTTGTGTTGGAGAATATGGATCGAAATACTCTGGGTACTTCTCCTCTAGCTCTTGAAGTTTTTTTAATTTTATATCGAAATCATAATCGGATATTGTAGCGTTATCGCGTACATAATAGTTATAATTATGTTCACTTAATTCCTTACGTAAATTTTCTATTTCTATTTTTGCATCCATGCTACTCTAATTAACCTTTTCTTTATAATCTAAACTAAATACAGCCTTTTAACATTCTGTCTTTTCCAAAAAAATCTTGTTTTAAATCGATATCTTTAAACCCTTCGGTTTGCAACAAGTTTTTCATTTCGGTTCCTAAATATTCATTAATTTCAAAAAATAATATTCCTTTAGTTTTTAATTTCACCTTAGCAAATTTAGTTATAGCTTGATAAAATTTTAACGGATCATCATCTGCTACAAATAATGCTAAGTGCGGTTCGTTGTTTAATACATTGGCATGCATCATTTTCTTTTCTAAATGACGAACATATGGCGGATTAGACACAATAACATCAAAATTAACATCTAACAACGCATCCATGTTTGAGGCGTCTGGAGCTAAAATATCCTGCTCTAAAAAAGTAATGCTTACATTATTTTTTTCAGCATTGTTTTTTGCAACTTTTAAAGCTTCCTTACTTACGTCTATAGCATAGACTTGCACTTTGGGCATATGTTTTGCCAAAGCTATAGCTATACAACCGCTACCCGTACCTATATCTAAAACACGTATGGGTTTTTCTAATTTACAGTTCGTATTAATAATCCAATCTACTAATTCTTCTGTTTCTGGCCTTGGTATTAACGTATTTTTTGTAACACAAAAATGAAGCCCATAAAACAAAGTTTCGCCCGTTATGTATTGTATAGGTACTTCTTGTTTTAGCAACACTAGAGCCTCTAGCATTTTATTATAATCTTGCACCTCTAAATTTACATTTATAGCGAGTTGCAATCTAGAAACTTGGTAGTAAAAATCTATTAATAAGTTAAAAAAACTAACACACTCTTGCTCTGGATATACACCATTTAATTCGCGAACAAATGTTTCTTTTATATCAAGTAATTTCATTTACATTCATTTATGTGACATTTGTTTATAACTAAAGGCGCTGTAAATATTAAACACAGCTATTACATTTAAGAACAAACCCATTTTTCATCTCTATAATATCTAAAATAACAATGGTATATTTGCTTGTCATTATTATAAAAACACTAAAATGAAACACCTTGTCATTATATCTACAATATTACTTACCTTTTTTAATTGTACGGTTACTAAAAAACCAAAATTTATCAACATAAAAAATATACATGTACTCGAAGCTAGTTCTAAATTTATAACGGTTAGTGCCAATGCCATATTTTTAAACGAAAACCGGATTGGTGGCGAGCTACAAACCGATGGCATTAAAGTACTCATTAACAACTCTGAAATTGCCTCTATAACAACAGAAAAATTTAAAGTACCAGCAAAAAAAGAATTTGCAATACCTCTTACAGCGCGCATACCAAAAGACAGTTTATTTGGTAATAAAAACTTAGGCAGTTTACTTGGTAGTATTTTTGGAAAAAAACTAGAAGTACAATACAAAGGCGATATAAAGTATAAAGTTTTAGGTTTTTCGCATAAATACAAAGTTGATGAAACTGAAGAACTTAAAATTAAATTATAACTATTGAATACTCACGAATTTTATATAAATCGCTGCCTACAAATTGCAAAAAACGGATTAGGAAGCACGCAACCAAACCCTATGGTTGGTAGTGTTATTGTACATAATAACCAAATAATTGGCGAGGGTTTTACTAGTAAATACGGTAGCCACCATGCCGAAGTTAATGCCATTGCATCGGTTAAAGATAAAACTTTATTAAACCAATCTACCATATATGTTACCCTGGAACCTTGTGCGCATTACGGAAAAACACCTCCTTGTAGCGATCTAATTATACAACATAAAATACCTAATGTGGTTATAGGCTGCATAGACGACTATAAAGAAGTTGCTGGCAAAGGCATAAAAAAACTAAAAGATGCCGGTATACATGTTACTGTAGGTGTATTAGCTAATGTTTGTAAACTACACCACAAACGTTTTTTTACATTTCATAATAAAAAACGCCCTTATATTATTTTAAAATGGGCCCAAACAGCCAATGGCTTTATAGCTCCAGAAACTAAAACGGAAAACAAGCCCGTTTGGATAACCAACAAAACATCTAGACAATTAGTACATAAATGGCGTGCCGAAGAACAGGCCATTCTTGTTGGTACAAACACGGTTTTACATGACAACCCTAGTTTAACTACTAGAGATTGGACGGGCAGTAACCCAACTAGAATTGTTATCGATAAAACAAACAAGCTAAGTAAAAATCATTCTGTTTTTAATAACGATGCCAACACCATTATTATTAACGAAAGTGTTGTCGATTTTTCTAAAAACTTAGCTTCGCAAATCTGTACCATGCTATATAAAAACAACATAACATCTGTTATTATAGAAGGAGGCCTTAAAACACTGCAAACATTTATAGATGAACAACTTTGGGACGAGGCTAGAGTTTTTATTGGAAATACAACATTTAACAACGGTACAAAAGCCCCTAAAATAACAGGTTCACTTTTACAACAAGAATACATTAAAAACGATCAGCTTAAAATATACACAAATGATTAACACAATAATTTTTGACTTTGGTAATGTATTTATCAATTTAGACATACCTGCTGCCATAGAAAAAACATTAGAAAAATTAAATGTTGATAGCATACCTGAGGAAATAACAGCTTTTAATGGGCTATACGAACAGGGCTTAATAACCACTAACGAGTTTATAGATTTTTATTTAGAAAATTTCCCAAACCTAAGTAAAACTGATGTTATAAATACTTGGAATTATATGCTAAAAGACTTCCCTGAGCATCGTTTAGAATTTTTAAAGAATTTAAAAGACAAAAACCAATATAAATTAATATTACTTAGCAATACAAACGAGCTTCACATAGATTATATAAAAGAAAACGTTCCTTTTTATAACACATTTAAAGACTGCTTTAACGCTTTTTATCTGTCTCACGAAATTCAACTAAGCAAACCCAACAAAGACATTTATAATTTTGTTTTAACAGAAAACAAACTAAAAGCTGAAAATTGCCTTTTTATTGACGATAATGAAGATAACATAACAAGCGCCAAAACACTAGGCATTAAAACATGGCATATAACGCCTTACCAAGAAGATGTTAGCACTTTGTTTGAAACGCAAAAACAATTCTTTTAATTTTGCTAGAAAAAGACACATACAAAACAATAAGCACCGCTAGCAACGAAACATTATTTAAAGATAAAAACAGTAAGTTTTATGGATACGCATACCCCATAAACTCTACAGACGAGGTTAAATTAATTTTAAAGCATTTAAAAAAACAACATCATGCTGCCCGGCACTGGTGTTATGCGTATGTACTTGGCACTAAAACTAAAACACATAGAGTAAATGATGATGGCGAACCAGGAAATACAGCTGGCATGCCCATATACAGACAAATACAGTCTTTTAACTTAACAAACACACTTGTAGTAGTTGTTCGCTATTTTGGAGGAGTAAAACTAGGTGTTAGCGGTCTAATTAATGCATATAAAAACAGCGCACTTATAACATTACAATCTTGTAATATTACAGAAAACACCATAAACATAAACTACGCCATTACATTTAATTATGATAGCATGAACAAAGTCATGCAAATTGTAAAGGAGAAAAGGTTACACATTATAAATCAAAAACTCGAAATTTCTTGTTATTTAGAAATTAGCGTCAGAGAAAAAGATGCTAAAACGGTATTTAACATTTTTAACAATTTATATCTGGTAAATATTAAAGAATTAATCTAAAAAACAAATAGCGTCCATGATATATTTTGGTGCTTTAATGGGCCTATTTGTTTTTTTATCTACAAACACTAAAACAGTACTTGCAGATGTTAATAAATCACCTTTGGAATTTGTTATTTCATAATCAAATTCAATCTTAACGGTAGGTTTATTTTTTAACTTTGTTTTAACAAAAATAATGTCGTCATAAAAGGCCGGTTGTTTATAATTTACGTTTAAAGAGACTACAGGTAACATAATCCCATTATCTTCCATAGTTTTATATGAAATACCTAATTTTCTTAACCACTCAACACGTCCCATCTCTAGATATAATGCGTAGTTACCGTGATACACCACACCCATTTGGTCGGTTTCGCCGTAGCGGACTCTTATTTGAATTTCATCAGAATTCGTCATCATTTTTTATTATATTATTTTGTCAGAAATCACATTTACTGGCATGAGGAAAAAATTCTAAAAAACCAATAGCATAGTATTTTTTTTTTAAGATATTTGTACACATATTTGCAGTGCGACTCAACACAAACAAATTCTTATTTTGTTTGAGCTGCAAGATAACAAAAACAAACTTTAAAAAATTAAAATTAATGGGTATAACTGCGCAATCGGTATGGGATAATTGTCTGTCTTTTATAAAAGATAATATCCAACCGCAAGCATATAAAACTTGGTTCGAACCAATACAAGCAGTTAAACTTACAGATAATGCTTTAAGCATACAGGTACCTAGTAAGTTTTTTTACGAATGGTTGGAAGAACATTACGTAAAAATTTTAAAAGTATCTTTAACCAAAGAATTAGGAAAAGATGCTAAACTGCTATACGTTATTAAAATGGAAAACACGTATGGCAATAAGCAGCCTTTTACAGAAAAAATACCTAGTTCTAATAGGTCTACATCTGTAAAAACCCAAAATGTAGATTTTTCTATAAAAAATAAAAATCCAGAATTAAAAAATCCTTTTGTAATTCCTGGTATTAGAAATGTAAAAGTTGAATCGCAATTAAACCCTAATTATAGTTTTGAAAACTTTTTAGAAGGCGACTCTAACCGTTTAGGCAGAAATGCAGGATTGGCTGTTGCTGCCAAACCAGGTGGTACATCTTTTAATCCCTTGCTAATATTTGGAGGTGTAGGTCTAGGAAAAACACATTTAGCACATGCTATTGGTGTAGATATTAAAGATAAACACCCAGAAAAAACAGTATTATACATATCTGCAGAAAAGTTTACGCAACAATATATAGATTCTGTAAAGAAAAATAATAGAAACGATTTTATTCATTTCTATCAAATAATAGATGTTTTAATAATAGATGACGTCCAGTTTTTATCTGGAAAATCGGGTACACAAGATGTCTTTTTCCATATATTCAATCATTTACATCAAAATGGAAAACAGGTTATATTAACTAGTGACAAAGCTCCTGTAGATATGCAGGATATAGAACAACGCCTGTTATCGCGTTTTAAATGGGGTTTATCTGCAGAGTTACAAACACCAGATTTTGAAACTCGTGTATCGATATTAAAAAATAAACTTTATAGAGATGGTGTAGAAATGCCTGAAGATATTGTAGATTATGTCGCTAAAAACATAAAATCGAATGTACGAGAGCTAGAGGGTGCCATTATATCTTTAATAGCACAATCTTCTTTTAACAAAAAAGAAATTAATTTAGATTTAGCGAGAACTATCGTAGAAAAATTTGTTAAAAATACAAAGCGCGAAGTATCTATAGATTATATCCAGAAAGTTGTTTCTGATTATTTTCAAATGGATGTAGATACATTACAATCTAAAACACGTAAGCGTCATATTGTTCAAGCGAGACAATTAGCCATGTTTTTTGCAAAAAAATTAACTAAAGCCTCTTTAGCTAGTATTGGATCACAAATAGGAAAGCGAGACCACGCCACTGTTCTACACGCCTGTAAAACGGTAGACAATTTATCGTCTACAGATAAACAATTTAAAAAATACGTAGAGGATATTACAAAAAAGCTTACGGTGTAATTAAAAATTTTAACTATGACTAAAATTCTAATGGTGTGCTTAGGTAATATTTGCCGATCTCCATTGGCAGAGGGTCTATTAAAATCTAAACTGAACTCTAATTTCACAGTAGACTCTGCTGGAACAGCAAATTATCACACGGGAAAAGCACCAGATAAACGTTCTATTGCCATTGCTAAAAAAAATAAAATAGACATATCGAATTTAAAAGCAAGATCTTTTAAAACTACAGATTTTGACAGCTTTGATTATATTTATGTAATGGATAAATCGAATTACAATAATATAATAGCCCTAACAGATAATCCATTACATCACCAAAAAGTAAGACTAATACTTAACGAAGCATATCCTAATAAAAACCAAGAAGTACCAGATCCTTATTACGGAGGCAACGACGGTTTTACTTCTGTTTATAATATGCTAGACATAGCTTGCACAAAAATAGCTAGTAAACTTACACAGGAAAACATTTAAACAAATAAACATACAACCATGAATACTGAAAAAGGCAAACTATACCTGATACCGACAACTTTAGGCGATAACGAACCTTTGGAAGTGTTACCTATATCTGTAAAAAAAGTTATAGAACAAATAGATACTTATATTGTAGAGAACGAAAAAACAGCACGTCGCTTTATAAAACGAATTAGTGCAAGTAAAGTTCAGGCGAAATTAGAAATGTTTCACTTAAATAAATTTACAGATATTAGTAGTTTACCCGATTTTATAGAACCTTGTTTAAAAGGCATTCATGTTGGCTTATTATCGGAGGCTGGATGTCCTGGTGTTGCAGACCCTGGTGCCGATGTTGTAAAGTTAGCGCACGAAAAAGACATTAAAGTGGTACCACTTGTTGGTCCATCGTCTATTTTAATGGCCATGATGAGCTCTGGAATGAACGGACAACGATTTTCTTTTAATGGTTACTTACCAATAGATAAAGGCGAACGTAAAACCGAAATTAAAAGATTAGAGCGCTTGTCTTTTGACCACAACCAATCGCAAATATTTATAGAAACACCTTACCGCAATAATAAGATGCTAGAAGATCTTTGCGCTGTATTACACAGCAACACTAAAATTTGTGTCGCTTGCGATATTACATTACCCACAGAATACATAAAAACATACACTGCCAACGATTGGAGCAAAAAAAAAGTAGACCTACACAAGAGGCCTACTATTTTTATAATTCATAAAAGCTAAGTTTATTTATATTGTTGTAACCTTAGCTCTTTTATTTGGTTTTAAAAAAGAGGTATCATAGCCAGAAAACTTATTCATGTAATAACGAATGGTAGTACCAAATCCATCAGCAAAGTTATTTAAACCGTAACTTCTTAAATATTTTTTCACATTACCTGCACCTGCTAAATGAGCTGCTGCTAATATACCTGACTCTGTAATTAATACACCATCTAGATGTTTACCTACAAAGTTTTTAATATCACGCCTTAAAATCCACTTATTTCTTTGTGCATTAGCTATAAATGCTTTTTCTTGTAATTTAGGGTTACGTAAAAACTGTTTGGTATTGTTTACACCAATAAGTTTTAATGTTTCTCTACCAAATTGATATTTACCTAAATATCCGTAAGTGTTAACTGTAAAGTAGTTGCCTCCAGATTCTTTAAAAGCAATAGCCTCTTTAAAACCAACAAACGTTTTACCTAAAAAAGGAGAAAATATCTCAAGATCTTGGGTAGATTTTAACGCATCTGCTTTAACATCTTTGTGCTGGCTTACTGTATAATTTAATACGAGTCCCTTAGTTGAATACTGACCTAAATCTGTATTTTCATTTTTTGAAAAAGACACCAACAACAAAATAATTATTGCTAATGCTAGACTTGAGATACATGTAATATTCTTTGTCATAGTTTTCTAATTCTTCTGTGTTTTTTAAAAATTGAACACTCGAAAATTTGAGGGCGCAAAATTAGTCTATTTTACAGAACTAACAAAACTATTCGACGAGTAACACGTATTTTATAACAATTAGATGCTTTTTTACTGATTACTAACCGTTTAACGGATTATTTTATTTATTTATACCATGAGATGATAAATAATTATGGTAAGATCTCGCATTTATATTATGCTGTGTTAAAGTTTTTGCAAATTTATGAAAGCCTATGCGCTTAGCATCGGCAGCAAAGTATATGTATTTATGCTTTTCATAATTTAAAACAGCATGAATAGCAGATACATCTGGCATAGCAATTAATCCAGGTGGTAACCCTATATTTTTATAGGTATTGTAAGGAGAATTAATCGCTTTATGCACATTTAAAACACGCTTAATAATAGTGTTTTTGTATTTAGGCAACTTGTAAGCTGCAAATTTTAAAGTTGGATCGGCTTGTAAAGGCATACCAATACGAAGTCTATTTAAATACACACCTGCTATTCGTGGTTGCTCTGTAGCTTGTTTAGACTCTTCATGCACTATAGAGGCTAATGTTAAAACTTGCGCTTTAGTTAAGTTTAAAGCTTTGGCTTTTTGGGTACGGGTGCTGTTCCAAAACCTATTATATTCGGTTAACATTCTATTACGAAACTTTACAGCGTCTGTGTTCCAAAAAAACTCGTAGCTGTTAGGTATATACATACCCAAAGCTGTAGCAACAGAAAAGTTGTTTTTATTTAAAAACGCAGAGTCTTTCATTGTCTTTAGTAATGAAACACTGTCGGCTTCAATTTGTTTGCTTATACGTCCAGCCAACTTTTCTAAAGTTTCTTGATTATTAAAAGATACTTTTACAGGAATATTTTTACTTCTAATAGAGTTTATTATAGCATTATTATTCATCCCCTTAGCAATAGCGTATTTACCTGGCCTTATGTGTGATGTATATTTTTTTTGCTTTGCAAGAACATCAAACTTATCTATATCCAACAACAAAGGTTCTAGTTGTGCTCTTACATCTTTATACGTATCTGTAGAACTTATATAAACATAAGCATAATCGTTATTAAACGCCGTATTAACGTTAAACATGGTATTGTAAACAAAGTAAGCAAAGCAAGCTGATGCCACTAAGCCCAAAAGCGCAATAGCAACAATAATTTTTTTTATATACATTTAATTATTTATTAATTGATACATGAATTCATCTTTAAACAGCCCGTTAGAATAAATCCAGTTTTTCTTAACTCCAATCTTTTTAAAGCCTTGATTTTCAAATAAATGAACACTATTAATGTTTTCCTCGTTAATATTACAATACAATTGATGTAATGCTAAATGATAAAAACTATAATTTACAAGTAACTCTAAGGCTTCTTTACCGTAGCCTTTGCCTCTATTTACGGAGTCTTTAATTAACAAGCCTACGCCTGCACGTTTATTTTTAAAATCAAAATCGAATAAATCTATAAGTCCTAATGTAGCGTCTTGGTAATCACTAATTACAAGTCTTAGCTGCTTTACCTCATATATATCTTTATGTGCTTGCTCTAAATATTCTTTAATTAAAAACTTAGAATAAGGTGTTTGGGTATTGCTAACTTCCCAAATAGATTCGTCGTTCTCTACAGCATGTATAAACTCTAAATCTTCTGGCTCTAAAGCTCTTAAAAAAACAGTTTCTCCTTTTAGAGTAATCATATGTTACCTTTAAATACTAAAGTTGCTGGTCCTATTAACCATATATTAGAATACTTGTTGTCTATAACATCAAAAGAGACCTGTAGTTTACCGCCTTCTACATTTAAATTAATAACGTGTTCTGGTGTTAAACCAGTATTATGCATAGCAATAGCTACGGCCGTAACACCGGTACCACAAGACAAAGTCTCGTCTTCCACGCCACGCTCGTAAGTACGTACCCTAAATGTTGAATCATCTATCTTTTTCACAAAATTCACATTACTTCCTTCCTCGTTGTAAGGGGCGCCATAACGAATTTTAGCACCTAATGTTTTAATATCAAAAAGAGCTATATTTTCTTCTATTTGCACATGGTGAGGCGAACCTGTATTTAAAAAAGTATGATTGGCATGACGTTCAACCAAATCAACATCTCCCATAAGCAATTTTACAATACCTTGATCTATAATAGCTTTATGCACACCGTCTATGGCTAAAAAAGTGGTTTCTTTTTCAATAATACCAATTTGTTTTGCAAATGCTACGGCACAACGTGCACCATTACCGCAAAAACTTTTGCTAGCATCAGCATTAAAGTAAATCATTTCGAAATCTAACTCTGGATGATTTTCTATTAAAATAAGTCCGTCTGCTCCTATTCCAAAACGTCTATTACATAAAAAAGTAACACGTTCTTTATCCTGTTTATCAAATGCGCCGTGACGATTATCTATCATCACAAAATCATTTCCTGTACCTTGGTATTTATAAAAAGTTTGTTGCATAGTAATTGCAAATATATAATTTTTTGTTTGTTAAATACGCGTTAAAATTGACGTTAAAAATCGTTAAAACATACGAATTAGAATAATAAAATTGTTAATTTTAATTGTTAGTAAATTTTTAATATTATAAACTTAAAAAGAAATGAAAAATATCTTATCTCTCGTATTAGTTTCTGCTTTAGGTGGTGCTCTAACGCTAGGAACATACAAAGTTTTTTTAGAAGAAGAAAAAACGGTAACATATACAACAACCCAAGAACAACCAAGCTTTGTACCAACAAGCAATACTAAAACGGTATACAAGGCTTACGAAACACCAAATTTTACAACAGCTGCAGAAAATACAGTAAACGCAGTTGTGCACGTAAAAAATGTAACGGTAAGCTCTGGACAAATGACATTTGAAGATTTGTTTTTTGGAAGACGCTCGCAACGCGCACAAATGGGTACAGGATCTGGTGTTATTATTAATGCAGATGGTTATATTATTACAAATAATCATGTTATAGATAAATCGCAAAAATTAACAGTAACATTAAATAACAATAAGACATACGATGCAGAAATTATAGGTAGTGATGCCAAAACAGATATTGCCTTATTAAAAATAGATGCTGATGAAGATTTACCTTTTGTAACTTTTGGCGACTCCGACCAAACAAAAATTGGAGAGTGGGTACTTGCTGTAGGTAATCCTTTTAACTTAACATCTACAGTAACAGCTGGTATTATTAGTGCAAAAGCTAGAGACTTATCGGGTAATAGTACACAATCGTTTTTACAAACAGACGCTGCAGTTAACCCAGGGAATTCTGGTGGTGCGCTTGTTAATACACACGGCGAATTGGTTGGTATAAACACAGCAATATCTTCGCAAACAGGATCTTATGTGGGTTATTCGTTTGCTGTACCAAGTAACATCGCTAGAAAAGTTATAGAAGATATTATGGAATTTGGTAATGTACAAAATGGTATACTAGGCGTACAGGGAGACACGTTAAATAGCAACACTGCAGAGCAAATAGGTGTAGAAGACACCCAAGGTTTTTATGTAAATAGTGTTGTAGAAGGCTCTGGCGCAGATAAATCGGGGTTAAAACAAGGTGATATTATTAAAGAAATAGATCGAGTTAAAATCTCTAAATTCTCCGATTTAAAAGGACATCTTAATGCAAAACGTCCTGGTGATATTGTACAAGTGCTTTACTCTAGAAATGGCGAATTAAAAACCATACCTGTAGAACTTGTTAGAAACGAAAGCTTTACACTACCTTTTGTGGGATTAATTAAAAATGCATCGCCTAAAGAACTAGATAAAAACAATACATCTTATGGCGTAAAAATAGCACGCTTAGACAGCAGTCATGCTAGAGAATGGAAAAAGAACGGAATTAAAGAAGGCACTATTATCACAGCCATTAACGATACTAAAGTTAAGAGTATAGATGACATACAGCATGTTATGAAAAATTACACGCCAGATATGCCTTTAAAAATTGAACTAATTAACAGTAACGGAGAAAAAGATCGTTATTATTTTAGATAAACATTCATACATATTTAAACCAAAGCGGCCTGTAAATTTACAGGTCGCTTTTATTATGTTTAAAAACGACTATAACTATGTCTTTAAATTTATCTATATTTAAATATTATAATGACACACATTTTTTATGAAAGCCTACCCTTTAAAGGATATTAAGCAAGAATTAAACGATTTATCGCAAGTAGAACTTAAAGAATTATGCCTTCGATTAGCGCGTTTTAAAAAAGAAAATAAAGAGTTGTTAAGCTACCTTCTTTTTAGTGCAAATAAAGAATCTGAATATATAGAAGACGTTAAATTGTATATAGATGAACAATTTGAGTTAATTAACACCAAAAGCTTTTTTTTT
>CALHCQ010000019.1 GCA_937936645.1 uncultured Algibacter sp. | reverse complement strand
TTACCTCAATTTTTTCTGTAATAGGAAAGGTTACACCGTAATTTAAGGTACAAAACGATTCTATTTGAGATGTATTTCCTGGTTCTTGATTACCAAATTGATTACAAGGCAAACCTATGACAACTAAATTTTCTTTATAAGTTTCACTTAATTCCTGCAACTCTTTGTATTGCTTAGTAAAACCACATTTAGAAGCCACATTAACAAAAAGTATTTTTTTACCTTTAAATTCTTCTAAATTTATAGGTGTGTTTTTTAGACTATTAATACCAATAGTGTACAAAACAGGATGGGGTTCTTGTATAGAAGTGTTAGGTTCTAATTTAGGATTGCTTGTTAATTTCATAAAATTATATTTTAAAAGAAACAATACCACAATCCATTTCAAATATTTGACCAGAAAATGCACTAGCTTGATCTGACATTAAAAAGCTTGCAGTTGCTGCGACTTCTTCTGGGTTTAAAAATCGTTTTAAAGGGTGGCGTTGTTTTATAGTTTCTATCATTTTATCGTTACGTAGTATTTTTGATGCTAAACCGGTATCGGTAACTGTAGGCGCAATACCATTTACGCGTATTGTTGGTGCTAGCTCTGCCCCCAACGATTTTATTAGACCTTCTACGCCAGATTTAGAAGCCGCTACACTAGCATGAAATGGCATACCTAATTTAGAAGCTACGGTACTAAATAATAATATGGAAGGATTAACACCTTTCTTTAACAATGGTAAATATTTTTGAATGGATTTAACTGCACCTAGTACATTAATTTCAAAATCAGCTTTAAAATCATCCACACTTAATCTAGAAATAGGCTTTAAGTTTATACTTCCTGGGCAATAGATTAAACCATCTACTGTGTCTAAATCTGGTAAATCATCTGTTAATATATCTGCCTGATGGTGCGATAAGTTTTCATGACTAATCTCTGGTGTAGAACGACTTATGTTAACGACTTTATTTTCTTTTAATAAACTATTTAGTATTGCATAACCTATACCTTTACTACCGCCTACTATAACAATTGTTTTCATGTATTTTTATATTACGTAATTAATGTACCTTTAGAAATATTAAAAAATGTTATTTCTATATAAACAAAAATAGTAATTTTGTTTAACAATTTTAACTAAAAGTTAAACAAATAAAAAACAATGAATAAACAGGACTATAAGATACATATAATAGGTGCCGGAATTAGTGGTTTAATTGCAGCGCAAGTGTTAGAAGACCATGGTTTCACGCCTACTATTATAGAAGCTACTAACACTGTTGGTGGCCGAGTAAAAACAGATATTATTGATAATTATTCATTAGATCACGGTTTTCAAGTATTACTTACCGCATACCCTGCTGCACAAAAATATTTAGATTTTAAAGCTTTAAATCTAGAATATTTTTTACCAGGTGCTGTTATATTTAAAAACGAAAAACAAGTTACTATAGGAGACCCTTTAAGAAACTTATCGTTACTTATACCAACGCTAACTGCTGATATTGGTACCTTTAACGATAAATTAAAAATTTTAAAACTTAATAAACTGCTTAAAAATAAAAGTTTAGAAGCCATTTTTTCTACAAAAGAAACAACAACACTTAAATATTTAAAAGCATTTGGTTTTACAGAGCCTATTATAACCCATTTTTTTAAACCTTTTTTTAGTGGTATTTTTCTAGAAGACACACTAGAAACCTCTAGCAGAATGTTTGAATTTGTATATAAAATGTTTGGAGAAGGTTATGCTGCATTACCCAAAAAAGGCATTGGCGAAATACCAAAACAATTACAAAGTAAACTAACAAAAACGACGTTTAAATTTAATACAAAAGTAGCCGCTGTAAACAACAATAAAATAGAACTTGAAAACAAAGAAACTATAAATAGTGATTTTGTAATTATTGCTACAGATGCTGGCCCATTAATTTCTAACTTAAAACAACAAACATGCCACTGGCATTCTTGTGAAACACTATACTTTGAAACTAACAAACCTGTTATAAACAAGAATTTAATTGGCTTAATACCAAAACAAAATTCTCTTATTAATAACATATATTACCACACTAACAAGGCAGATAAAAACTTATTGTCGGTTACTGTTGTTAACCATCAAGATTTAAGTAATAGCAAACTTATAGAACAAGTAAAGCAAGAGTTAGAAAAGTATTGTAACATTAAAACAAACCGTTTTATAAAGCGATATAGTATACCTATGGCTTTACCTAAATTAAATGGTTTAGAATACGAAATGAGTCCGTCAGAAACACGTTTAAAAACAAATGTATTCTTAGCTGGAGACACATTATTAAATGGCTCTTTAAATGCTGCCATGATTTCTGGAGAACGTGCTGCTTTGGGCGTAGTAGAAACTATAACAGAACACAAAAGTTAACCCATTTTTATTTAAACAAAAAAAGGATTGCTACTAAGCAATCCTTTTCTTGTGGGTTGTTTAAAAAAACAAACACATTATATTTTAAGCTAATACTGCTTGAACTTTATCGGCAGCTTCTTGGAATTCTGTTGCACTAAGCACATCTAAACCAGAGCTATCTATTAATTCTTTTGCAATGTCGGCATTTGTACCTTGTAAACGTACAATAATTGGCACTTGTATAGCGTCTCCCATGTTTTTGTAAGCATCTACAACACCTTGAGCTACTCTATCGCAACGTACAATACCACCAAAAATATTAATTAAAATAGCCTTTACTTCTGGGTCTTTTAATATAATTCTAAAAGCAGCCTCTACACGAGCCGCATCGGCAGTACCACCTACATCTAAAAAGTTTGCTGGCTCTCCACCTGCTTGCTTAATTAAATCCATAGTTGCCATTGCTAAACCAGCACCATTAACCATACAACCAACGTTTCCGTCAAGGTCTACATAGTTTAAGCCTAGCTCACCAGCTTCTACTTCAATAGGGCTTTCTTCTCTTAAATCACGTAGTGCTAAATAATCTTTATGTCTGTACAATGCATTGGCATCGATGCTTACTTTAGCATCTACAGCCATAATTTTATCGTCACTCGTTTTTAAAACTGGGTTTATTTCGAATAATGAAGAATCAGATTCTACATAAGCAGTGTATAAACAAGAAACAAATTTTGTCATTTCTTTAAACGCTAAACCAGATAAACCTAAGTTAAACGCAATTTTTCTTGCTTGAAAAGGTAATAATCCTGTTGCAGGATCTATCTCTTCATGAAAAATTAAATGCGGTGTTTCTTCTGCTACGGTTTCGATATCCATTCCACCTTCTGTAGAATACATAATCATATTTTTACCTGTACCACGGTTTAATAAAACAGAAATATAAAATTCGCTAGTTTCACCACCTTCAGTTGGGTAATAAACGTCTTCTGCAACCAAAACTTGGTGTACTCGTTTCCCTTCTGCAGATGTTTGAGGTGTTACTAGATCCATGCCTATAATCTCTCCTGCAATTTGTTTTACTTCGTCAAGGTTTTTAGCTAGTTTAACGCCACCACCTTTTCCACGACCACCTGCATGAACTTGTGCTTTTATAACATACCAACTTGTACCTGTATCTTTTGTTAATTGCTTTGCAGCTTCTACTGCCTCTTCAGCATTTTGTGCCACAATACCACGTTGTATGCGCACTCCAAAACTGTTTAAAATTTCTTTACCTTGATATTCGTGTAAATTCATAACTCGCTTAATAGTTTTAAGTAAAGCAAATGTAAATAATAGCCTTTAATTACACTAATTATTTTATTTAATGATTTAAAAAAAACGTATTAAAAAAGTTAAATAATTAACAATATGTTTAATTTGTATTATTTTTTACATGTTTATTTTTTATCTAAAGAAATAAAATATCTTTGTACAAAATTTATAAATAGTATGAACCAAGGTCAGTTATTAAAAATAGCTCAAGAATACGGTAGTCCCGTATACGTTTACGATGCAGAAAAAATAGCATCGCAGTACAACCGCTTAACAAAAGCATTTAGTGGCGTTAAAACGCTAAAGATAAATTATGCTGTAAAAGCGCTATCTAACATATCTATACTTAAATACTTAAAATCGCTTGGTTCTGGTATTGATACAGTATCTATACAAGAGGTACAGTTAGGTTTGGCTGCTGGTTTTACTGCAGATAAAATAATATTTACCCCAAATGGTGTTGCTTTAAGCGAAATAGAAGAAGCTGCTAAATTAGGCATACAGATTAACATAGATAATTTATCTGTTCTAGAACAATTTGGTACTAAACACCCTAATGTTCCTGTGTGTATTAGAATAAACCCACATGTTATGGCAGGTGGTAATAGTAACATATCTGTAGGACATATAGACTCTAAATTTGGAATATCTATACACCAAATACCACATTTATTGCGTATTGTAGAAAATACGAAAATGAATATTAATGGTATACACATGCACACGGGTAGTGATATACTTGATATTGATGTGTTTTTACATGCCAGTGAAATTTTATTTGATACCGCTAAGAAATTTAAAGATTTAAAGTTCGTAGATTTTGGATCTGGTTTTAAAGTTCCTTACACAGCTGGAGACATAGAAACAAATATCGAGGAGTTAGGAGAAAAACTATCTGCTAAGTTCAATAATTTTTGCAAAGAATATGGTAGAGAGTTAACTCTAGCCTTCGAGCCTGGTAAATTTTTGGTTAGCGAATCTGGAAACTTTTTAACGCAAGTTAATGCTGTTAAACAGACAACTTCTACAGTATTTGCTCAGGTAGATTCTGGTTTTAACCACCTTATACGCCCAATGTTTTACGGCTCGCATCACGATATAGATAACATTTCTAACCCAAAAGGTAGAGAACGTTTTTACTCTGTAGTAGGGTACATTTGCGAAACGGATACCTTTGGTAGTAACAGACGTATTACAGAAATTACAGAAGGAGATATTTTACGTTTTAAAAATGCTGGAGCTTATTGTTTTTCTATGGCTAGTAACTACAACTCTAGGTTTAGACCTGCAGAAGTACTTTGGCATGACAACAAAGCACAACTAATAAGAAAAAGAGAAACTTTTAATGACATTATAAATAATCAAATTGCTATAGATTTTAATGTTAAAAAAGAAAAGCAAACTGTAAAAAAATAATTTTCACGAGACTTAAACAAAAGCAAAACCTCTTTATTTACAGATAATAAAGAGGTTTTTTTATATAACAAAACGTCACCTTAAGTTGGTTAAGTTGTATAATCTAGGTATTTTTGAAGGAAATCAATACATCATAATAAAAATGGACTTTACAAACCCTCTTGTATACGGCGTACCTTGTTTTCTTGGTCTTATACTATTAGAACTTGCATACAGTAAACATGATAAAAAAGATAAAGAAAAAAAGCATTTATATGAATGGAAAGATTTAGGCGCTAGTTTAGCCATGGGTATAGGCTCTGCCATTATAGCACCACTTACCAAAAC
>CALHCQ010000018.1 GCA_937936645.1 uncultured Algibacter sp. | reverse complement strand
TTTTCTGGATCTGCACCGTTCTCACATATCTGATATTCCACCTCATATGTTCCTGATGGTGTGTTTGGATCTACTGTAATCTCACCTGTTAATGGGTCTAAAGTTAATCCTGATGGATTCGTTGCATTTGGATCTACTGTTAAAGTTACCTCACCTGGATCTGTACCTAATACGACAAGAACTCCATTTAAGGTATCATTATCTGTAACATCTGCTGTGCTTTCTCCTACGGTTAATGGGGTGTCTGTAAAATCATCAACAATGGCATCGATTGGATTCTCTACATTTACAGTAACCGTAGTTAATGAACAATTTTCTGGGTCTGCTCCGTTTTCACAGATTTCATATTCTAAGGTATATAAGCCTGAAGGTGTACCCTCAGCAATCGTAATTTCTCCTGTTAATGGATCGAAAGTAAATCCTGCTGGGTTTGTTCCATTTGGATCGCCGTTTAACGTTACCTCTCCTGGCCCTGTGCCTAAAACTACTGGAGAACCGTCTAAGGTATCATCAGTTATTACTGACGGTGTAACACCACCTGAAGCTAACGGTGTGTTGCTAAAATCATCTGGATTTGCCTCTATAACATTACTACACTCTTCTGGAGCTGTTAATGTTGACGCATTGGTAAATGTACAAGTAGCTCCATTTGAAAAAGTAGCAGTAAAAGACAAATCCGTTCCGTTTGCTGGTAAAACAACATCTGTAAAGGTATGAGAAGTATCGCTATCTAAATCTGCTACAAATACACTTTCTGTAGCAGCACCAGTTAAATCTAAATTACCGATAGCGTGTGGTCCTGAAAAAACCACTGTAATGTCGGCTGTAAATGTATCGTCAGTAGTATCTGAGGGTGTACCTGCACTGTCACACACTGAAATATTTACTGCTGTAATATCTGTTATATCACAAGGCATCACAGTAAGCGTTGTGTTTAATTCTTCTGGACAACCTACACGACCTGGATGAGATATAATTACCGAATATTCACCCTCATCTGTAGCTACAGCTTCCGTTATTGTAAATGTATTATCTCCTACAACTGGAGGCCCCTGCGAAACACCATCTTTAAACCATTCATATAATAATTCTGCGGTAGCATCTTCTGTAACATCTGGATCTGGTATAAACTCAGTAGTACGCGTAGCAGTTACATTAGAAGCTGTTAAAACCTGAGTTGCTCCTAAATTAATAGTAGCATCTGATGGTATAATACTTGCCGTTGAAACATCTATAACTAAATTCTCTACAACACTATTAGCTATTGGAGAAGTGTAAACTAATGGTGTGCCATCAACAATAACAAGACCATCAGCGTCTACTGTAATAACACCATCGATGACTCCATCATTGTTAGCATCTGTAAATCCAGCTTCCGAAGCATCACTACATCCATCACCATCCGTATCTAAATCAAATCCACTAATAATTGCATCATTATCTTGATCACAAAAGTTAAAACCTATTTGAAATCTAATTCCAAAACCAGAAGTTGGTCTACCAACCGTAAAAGAAAGAGATGATAAAGGCTCTTCGAACTCCCATTCAACCTCTATATCTTGATTATTACTTGTAGCACCTAAAACGCCATTTGAATCTATAATACCGTTAGGAGACACAAAAGATGGTAAAACAGAGAAGTTTGACATAGTCTCTGCTGGGTTACCATTTTGTAAATCATAATCAAGAGCTACCATACGAAAAGTAGTCTGAGGAATAGGAAATGTTATAGTTACATTGAATTCTAATCCTGTAGAAGCAGCATTATTAGCATTTGAAGTTGAAGGAAAACCAACCAACTTACCCAAAGTATTATTAGGTCCACCAGATATTAAGAAAACATTATTCTCAGGAGGGTCTCCAGGGGTAACATTAGTACTCTCCCAAATAAAAGTTCTTCCTGATTCTGTAGTGAATTCAAAAGGAGCATTTTCAATTAAACCATTAGGGTTTAAAGCTGCACTAGTAGAAGCTGGATCAAAACGAGCAGGACAAGCTTCTTCATCTACATCTAATATACCGTCGTTATCATCATCTAAATCATCTAGATTAACAACTCCATCTCCATCACAATCATTGGCATTGGGGCCAGGACATTGTGCGTGTAACAGCTGTGAGAAAGCTAAAAAAAATGAAACAATAAAAAGCAACAAACGCTTCTTATATTTAAAAAATTGTAAAGATATTTTCATAAATTATTGTTATGAATTAATTATTTGTGTTATAAATACGTATTAAATATACAAATTATTCGCTTAAAAACATAATAACTCGCTAAAAAGTGTTTTGCGAAAATATAATATTATGAACAATTAAAAAAATAAAATAAAAAAAGGGTTTTTGCTTTTAGCAAAAACCCTTTTTTTATGCAAGTTAAATACTTTTATCTAAATTTTTATGATAATAAACTCACTACGTCTATTTAATTGATGCTCTTCTTCACTACAATTGGATTTATTAGTTGGTTCGCAAGCACAGTTATTAACTAACTCACTCTCTCCATAACCTAAAGCAGTTAAACGATCGTTAGATATGCCTTTAGATATTAAATATTTACGTGTTGATTTAGCTCGATTATCAGATAATTTCATATTATAAGCCTTGGGAGCTCTACAATCAGTATGACTACGAATATCTACAACCATAGTAGGATACTCATTCATTACAGCTAAAACCTTTTGCAACTCTATTTCTGCGTCATAACGAATATCATACTTATTAAAATCAAAATAAATAATTGGTATATTCAAAATTTTAGCTAAATCATCGCCAACTTTAAATTTTTGAACATCATTTTCTAATAATAATTCTAGTGTTAATTTCTGTTTAGTTTTTGGTGTTGTAAATCTTTTTTCATCTCCAATATAATCTTCTTTAGATGCACGAACTAAAAACTTAGAGTCGCAATCTATATCTGAAAAGCTAAAAGCTGCATTATCGTCTGAAATAGTTTTGGCAATTAAATTTCCTGAATTGTCAATTAATACTACGTTTGAATTTGGTAATAACTCACCACTCTTTTTGTCTTTAACAATTCCAGATACTAATTGTATACAAGGCTCTGGCTTTATTATAGGCTCGACAACGGTAAAACTATATATATCATCCTCTCCTTTACCACCTGGTCTATTAGAAGTAAAGAAACCTTCTTTAGTTGTTAGATTTTCATAATAACCAAAATCATCATATTTACTGTTAATAGGCTTACCTTTATTCTCTACAACATAATTTAATGTTTTATTTCTGAATTTTTTTTCAAAATCTTTAACAATAAAAACATCTAGACCTCCTAACCCAGGATAACCATTTGAAGAAAAATATAAATCTCCTCTTTCGTTAATGTAAGGAAAACTTTCTCTTCCTTGTGTGTTTATCAATACTCCCAAATTTGTAGGTACACCTAAAGTTCCGTCTTTTTTTATTTCTGCAACAAAAATATCAGAATCTCCTACAGTACCAGGCATATCAGATGCAAAATAAATTAAATCTCCTTGCACGTTTATACTAGGGTGTGCTACACTATAATCGTTGCTGTTAAAGTGAATACTTGATATTTTATCCCAATTGCCTTTATCATTTTTATTTGCTCTATAAAGCTGTAGACGATTTGTATTATTAGAATCTTCTTTGTAACGTTTTTTAAAGTAGTTATTACGTGAAAAAAACATGAACTTATCATCTGGGGTATAAGCAGCAGAAGATTCATGAAATCTTGTATTAATATTTTCATTTAACTTCTCAATATCATTATATTCACCTTCTTCATTTTTAGTTGCTGAGTAAAGATCTAAATAAGGTTGGTCATTCCATTTATATGTATTTCCTCCGCCTCTATTTGATGCAAATATCAATTGATTTTTGTATTGAGTAGTACCAAAATCTGATAAGTATGTATTCAAATCTAGATTATGTATTTTAATATCTTCACGGCTTACTTTTTCGATACGAGCTAAATAATCTACTTTGGATGTAAAAGCTTTACTTCTTAAATCTTCTGGATTAATTTCGTTAAATCTAGCCATTAATTGATCAGATTCTTTATAATTACCAGTACCTTTTAAAGCTTGTGCATAACGCCATATATATTCGGAATCTACGGGTTTATCCAACTCCATTAATTTTTTATACCATTTGGAAGCTGATTCCATATCATTATTAAAATAATATGCATTACCTAACTTTTCAAATAACTCTGGAGAAGAATAACCGTTTATTGCAACTCTTTCTAAGACTTTAGTGGTTTTAATATAAGAAAAGTTATCGTAATCATTTAAAGCTTTTCTTAAAACGGCTTTTTGTGCTTGTGTAATAAATCCTAGTAATAAAAAACTAGTTATTATTAATTTAAAATATTTCATGATATTTAATTACTTATCTTTTTAAAAGAATCTTGGAGAGATTAATCGGCCTACTTTTTGTAATTCAAAACGTAATAATATTTCATGGGTACCACTATTGTAATTCCCTAAGCCTGTTGTTGTTAAATCATAAGAATATCCAAGATATAATCCTTGTGTAACCTGAAATCCTAATATGGCACTAATTGAATCATCCCAACGATAAGCTAAACCTAAGTTCAATTGGTCTTGATACAAGAAATTTGCAGATAAATCTGCTATTACAGGTGCTCCTGATACTGCTTTTAAGAAAAAGGATGGTTTTAATTTTAGTTCTCTATTTATATCGAAAACATACCCCCCTATAAAATAAAAATTTATTCGCTCTGATGCTATACTTTCCTCTACATCATCATAATGCTCTGTGGTTATAAAATTTGGAATCGATGCTCCTAAATACCATTTATCTGAATGTAAATATAATCCTGCTCCTATCGTAGGTGATAGTACATTTATGTTATTTTCAAATGTGGGATCTATTAATCGAAAACGTCCCTTTGTCCAATCTGTCCTTAATTGATGTGCTCCTAATTTAGCTCCAAAAGATAATTCTAAACCATTATCGCTTAACGGTATAGTATATGATAAATTAGCGTCTACAAAAGTCTCGCTTGCTGGTCCTAATGCATCATTAACTACATTTAAACCCAATCCAAAACGACCATCACCAATTGGACTATGTATTCCTAATGATCCAGACTCTGGTGCTCCGTCTATTCCAACCCATTGTGTTCGATATAAACCTACTATACTTAAAACATCTCGTTGTCCAGCATAAGCAGGGTTAATACTCATTGTATTAAACATATAATGCGTATACTGAGGATCTTGCTGTGCATGTGAATCTGGTAGCACTAATAGTGCTACCAAGATTAACATTATTCTTACTATGTTTTTATTTAAATACATGTGATAATTTTTTTATTTA
>CALHCQ010000017.1 GCA_937936645.1 uncultured Algibacter sp. | reverse complement strand
TGTACGAATATCGTTAGATAAATAATCTCCAATAGTATACGGTAATACAAAATAACCATCGGCAAGACCTTGCATTAATGCAGATGCCCCTAGTCTGTTTGCACCGTGGTCAGAGAAGTTAGCTTCACCAATACAGTAGCAACCAGGTATCGTAGTCATTAGGTTGTAGTCTACCCAAACACCACCCATGGTGTAGTGTACTGCTGGATAAATCATCATAGGCGTTTCGTATGGATTCTCATCTACGATTTTCTCGTACATTTGGAATAAGTTTCCATATTTAGCTTCTACAATAGCTCTTCCTAATTCGTATATTTTAGCATCACTTGCGTTAGCTATATTTTGTATTTTAGCTTGTTCTTTACCGTAACGTGTTATTGCAGCTGCAAAATCTAAATACACAGCTTCACCAGTAGCGTTTACACCGTAACCAGCATCGCAACGCTCTTTGGCAGCACGAGAGGCTACATCACGAGGTACTAAGTTACCAAAGGCAGGGTAACGGCGCTCTAAGTAGTAATCTCTTTCATCTTCAGATAAATCTGTTGGTTTTTTGCTACCTTCTCTAATAGCCTTAACATCGTCAAGGTTTTTAGGCACCCATATACGACCATCGTTACGTAATGACTCTGACATTAACGTTAATTTAGACTGATAGTCTCCAGAACGAGGTATACATGTAGGGTGTATTTGTGTATAACAAGGGTTAGCAAAATGTGCTCCCTTTTTATGAATTTTCCATCCTGCGGTTACATTACTACCCATAGCATTGGTAGATAAGAAGTATACATTTCCATATCCTCCAGAAGCTATAACAACAGCATGTGCCGAATGTCTCTCTATTTCTCCTGTTACAGAGTTACGTGCAATAATACCTCTTGCTTTACCATCTACCTTTACGATATCTAGCATTTCGTGTCGGTTAAACATTTCTATTTTACCACGTGCAATTTGCCTGTTCATAGCAGAGTATGCGCCTAGTAATAATTGTTGTCCTGTTTGTCCTTTAGCGTAAAAAGTACGAGATACTAATACACCACCAAAAGAACGGTTGTCTAAAAGTCCGCCGTAATCTCTTGCAAAAGGAACCCCTTGTGCAACACATTGGTCAATAATATTTGTAGATACTTCGGCTAAACGATATACGTTTGCTTCACGAGAGCGGTAATCGCCACCTTTAACTGTATCATAAAATAATCTATATGTAGAATCACCATCACCTTGATAGTTTTTTGCGGCATTTATACCACCTTGTGCTGCAATAGAGTGCGCTCTACGCGGTGAATCTTGGTAAGCAAATGCTTTTACATTATACCCTAGTTCTGCTAAAGTTGCAGCAGCAGAACCTCCTGCTAAACCTGTTCCTACTACAATAACGTCTATATGACGTTTGTTTGCTGGATTTACTAGGTTAATTTTGTTTTTATGATTAGTCCATTTATCTTTAATTGGACCCTTTGGTACTTTTGAATCTAAAGCCATACTGAATATTTAAGATTAATGGTTAAAGTGATGATATATTGCTATAATTATAAAACCTAATGGAATTATTATAGAATATGCTTTTCCTATATTTTGTAATGTTTGTTTTCTTCCTACTGTACCTCCCATAGACTGAAAAGCTGAAGTAAAACCATGCATTAAGTGAAGTGATAAAAACACAAAAGCAATAACGTAAGCAATAACACGTGCTGGATTATGAAATTTTTCTACCAACTCTGGGTAGTATCTAAAATGACCGTTGTGCATGCCTGTCATATCTCCTACAATGTATTTTGTGTTAATTTCTGGGAACCAAAAATCTACAAAATGTAGAAGTACAAAAGCTAAAATTGCAAGACCACTCCAAATCATGTTTCTACTCATCCAACTAGAGTTTGCAGCGCCATTATTTTTAGCATAAGCAATACCACCTTGTGCTTTTTTGTTTTTAAGTTCTAAAACAAAGCCCATAATAAAGTGAAAAACTACACCAAAAATTAACACGGGTTGCAATGCATACTGTACCAGTGGGTTAGTGCCCATGAAATGAGACACCTCGTTAAATGTGTCTGGGCTAAAAACAGACAGCATATTTATAGCAAAATGCTGTAGTAAGAAAAACATTAAGAAGAATGCAGATAGCGCCATTGCTATCTTTCTTCCAATCGAAGATTTTAAAAATCCGCTCATTGTATATGTGAATTTATGATTTATACAAAGGTACGCCACGATCAATTTACAGGCAAACAAGAAGTCTTCTGTTTTTTCTATTTAGAACAAATCTAAACAAAAAGAAATAAGGTTTGTTTTATTAAATTTTTTTCACCAAATCATTGTCTTTACTAGCAATAAATTAACAAAAATTAATATTAGATGAAAATACACTAAGATTAAATACTTAGTTTGTGTGTTTAAAAATACGTATCTTTATTTTTTTAACATTGAAAACGTTAGAAACTTCTGTTAGTGAGGAGATTTTAAGTCAAAAAAAACCAAATAATACGTATTAATACGTATTATTTGGTTTTTTGCGTTTTATTAGAAATACTAAACTTAGTTATTCTACTAATACTTTTTTAACCTCTTTTGTATTATTATA
>CALHCQ010000016.1 GCA_937936645.1 uncultured Algibacter sp. | reverse complement strand
ATACTGTTTTTAGATAGCTTTTTTAAGGCTGTAATTAAAGGTGTGGCTTTGTATGTGTTTTTAGCATAATTATCTGCTTGATATTCGAAAGCTCTAGATATAAAATTCATTATTAAACCTGTTATTTCTGAGAATGGAGTGTATAAAATACCAAAAGCAATAAGCCCAATATGGAAGCTATGTTTACTAACACCTAAAGCTTGAGATAACATTGGGTTTGATACAAATAAGGCGAATAAAAACAGTGTAAGACCTGTTAGTAGGGTTGAGGTTATCATGTTATATATTATATGCCGCCTTTTGTAATGGCCAACTTCGTGAGCCAATACAGCTATAACTTCCTCTTCATCTAAATTATTTATAAGTGTATCGTATAATGTCACACGTTTTTCACTACCAAACCCAGAAAAATAAGCGTTTGCTTTTGTGCTGCGTTTAGAACCGTCTATTACATAAATTTTATCGATTTCGAAACCTACCGATTGTGCATATTTAGATATACCGTCTCTTAAATTGCCTTGTGGTAATGCTGTTTGTTTATTAAATAATGGTACAATTAATTTAGAATAAAACATATTAATAAGCAATGAGACTATTGTTATTAACCCCCAAGCGTAAATCCAAAAATATTGTACCGTAAGATAAATCCATGTAACAAGTGCTAACAAAGCACCTCCCGCAATGGCTGTAATAATGAGTCCTTTAATTTTGTCTAGAACAAAGGTTTTTTTACTTGTTTTGTTAAATCCAAATTTTTCTTCAATTACAAAAGTGCTGTAGTATGAAAAGGGGATGTTTATTAATGTATTCCCCAAGGCTATAATACCAAAAAATATTAGAGCAATTATTATAGGGTTTTGGCTGTACTGTCTGGCTATATGATCTACATAACTAAAACCATTATATATTATAAAACAAAGTGTTGTTACAAAAGTAAATGTAGACGTTAATAAACTAAACTTGTAATTTAAGGCCTTGTAGTTCTGAGCCTTTTTATACTCGACATCATTATAAATGTCTTTTATTTCTTCACTTAAGGTATCGTTATAATGTTTTGCATTTAAATGTCCTATTATTCTTTCTAGAAGAAAACTAAAGCTTAGTATACCAATTATAATGTAAAATAATGTTGTTGCAGTCATGATGTTTTTTATTTAAAATGACGTTGCCTTTTAGCTTCAAAAACTAATATACCAGCAGCAACAGATACATTCATTGAGTCTATGACCCCCTGCATAGGAATTTTAATATTTTGTTTAGAATGTTTACGCCAAGCATCGCTTAGTCCTGTAGCTTCTGTACCTACAACTATTGCTGTGGCATTAGTATAGTTTTCTGTGTTGTACGCTGTTGCTTCTTGTAGTATGGCTGCGTAGATGTTAATTTTTTTTTCTTCTAAATACGAAATAATCTCATCGGTGCTTCCTGTAGCAACTTGCTTAGTAAAAACACAACCAACGCTAGACCTTATAATATTAGGATTATACAAATCGGTTTTTGGGTTAGCTATAATAACAGCATCTATGTTTGCAGCATCGGCAGTTCTTAATAAAGCGCCAATATTACCGGGTTTTTCTGGAGCTTCGGCAACTAAAATTAATGGCGTGTTATTTTTAAATGATAAATGGCTTAAATCTGTTTTTTTTGTTTGTGCTACAGCTATAACCCCTTCTGTGGTTGCTCTATATGCTATTTTTTGATAGACTTCTTTAGATATCTCTATACATTCTACATCAGTTTCTTTGGTAAACGTACTTAGTTGTTCTTCATTACATAAATCTTTACAATAAAGTAAATGGTTTAATTTATAATGTCCTTTTATGGCTAAATTAATTTCTCTTACACCTTCAATTAAAAATGTTTCAGTTTTTTTACGCGCTCTCGATTTGTCTCTTAATTGTATAAGTTGCTTAATAAAAGCGTTTTGTACACTAGTAATTGTTTTTACCATGGTATAATAAAAGTGTTTTTGTATAATTTAAGATGAAACACTTAAATTAATAACATTTGTTTTAAACTAAAAAAAAGCCTTAACAAGTTTTGTTAAGGCTTTTATGCTTTTTTAATGTCATATTAATTAGCCATTAAATGCGCTTTATATTCTTTTAAATCTAAAATGTTTATTTTATTATTTAGATTTCTAGTTAAGGCTATAAAATATTTAAGACTTTCTACAGAGTCTACTGTATCTTCGTCTTCATTAAATGTTTCTTCTTGATCTTCAAATTCCTCATCGTTAGGAATAGGTATTAAAAACGAGTTGTTAGATTCGATATGTTCGTAAGCTAATCTTAATACCTTAACAACTAATGGTACTTGTTGTTCTAAAGCATAAGTTCTTAATTCTTTAATGTCATCTATTAGTACATTGGTGTTAATACCAGTTTCGTCAAGATTGGCTATAATTTTATCGATTAATTTTATTGCTTTTTTATTTTCCAAAAGATCGTAATGTTTAGTTTTTAATTAACTTGTAATATGTGCAAATTTATATTTTTTATTGAATCAATAAAATGAATTAAAGATTTTTATTTAATAATAAATACTTAAAACAAAAAAAGCTTCTCGAATAGAGAAGCTTTTTTTATATATTATTAAAATATAATTATAGTGCTGCGATGTGCTTAGCTAAACCAGATTTTAGGTTAGCTGCTTTGTTAGCATGAATTACATTTTTCTTAGCTAATTTATCTAGCATAGAAGATACAGAAGGGAATAATGCTTGTGCCTCATTCTTATCAGTTAACTCACGTAATTTTTTAATTGCATTACGAGTCGTTTTGTGTTGATATTTATTTAGCACTCTTTTAGATTCGTTACTTCTAATTCTTTTTAATGCTGACTTATGATTTGCCATTTGTTTTTTCTTTCTTTATTAAAAATTGTAGCCCGTAGGGGAATCGAACCCCTCTTACCAGGATGAAAACCTGGCGTCCTAGCCGATAGACGAACGGGCCATTTATTCCAAACATTAAAACTTAAATAAATAATAATGTTCTTTTAAATAACTAGCAATATCTGCATTGCGGGTGCAAATATACAACTTATTTGGAATATTGCAACAAAAAAATATTTTTTTTTGAAATTAATATGCTTTTGCAAAAAGTACACGTTCTTTAGATGGTTTTCCTGTAAGTATACAGTTTCCTGTTTCTTGCTTATTTTCTAAAGGAATACATCTTATAGTTGCTTTTGTAAGTTCCTTAATTTTATCTTCGGTTTCTGTAGTGCCATCCCAGTGTGCAGACACAAAACCTCCTTTATCATTTAAAGCTGTTTTAAACGCTTCAAAAGTATCAACTTCTGTAATATGAGAATCTCTGTAGGTTAATGCCTTATTGTATAGAGATTGTTGTATGTCTTCTAAAAGAGCTTCTACACGGTTAATTAAATCATTTAAATGTACAGTTTCTTTAGTAAGTGTGTCACGCCTTGCAATTTCTACAGTTTGGTTTGCTAAATCTTTAGGACCTATTGCAATACGTAAAGGTACCCCTTGCAGTTCGTGTTGTGCAAACTTAGCACCAGGACGGTGTGTTGTTCTATTATCAAACTTTACCGTTCTATTTTTTTTGCGTAAATCTATTAATATTGTGTTGGCAACCTCGGTAATTTGCTCTAAATCTTCTTCACTTTTATATATTGGTACAATAACAACTTGGTTAGGTGCAAGGCTAGGAGGTAATACTAAACCATAATCGTCACTATGCGTCATAATTAAAGCGCCCATAAGTCTTGTAGAAACGCCCCAAGAAGTGGCCCATACATAATCTTGTTTACCTTCTTTGTTAGCGAATTTAACATCAAAAGCTTCAGCAAAGTTTTGTCCTAAAAAGTGCGATGTCCCAGCTTGTAAAGCTTTTCCATCCTGCATTAAGGCTTCAATACAGTAAGTTTCGTCTGCACCAGCAAAACGTTCGCTTTCTGTTTTTACGCCTTCTATTACAGGTATAGCCATAAAATCTTGAACAAAGTTAGCGTATATGTTATTCATTAACTTAGCTTCGGTTAAAGCTTCTGCTTTTGTAGCGTGTGCTGTATGGCCTTCTTGCCATAAAAACTCTGCTGTTCTTAAAAATAGGCGCGTACGCATTTCCCAACGTACAACATTGGCCCATTGGTTTATTAGTAAAGGCAAATCTCTATAAGATTGCACCCAACCTTTAAAGGTATTCCATATAATGGCTTCGGATGTTGGTCTTACAACCAACTCTTCTTCCAACTTAGCTTCAGGATCTACACGTAATTTTCCTGGTTTATTTGGATCGTTTTGTAACCTGTAATGTGTAACAACAGCGCACTCTTTTGCAAAGCCTTCAGCATTTTTTTCTTCTGCTTCAAATAAACTTTTAGGTACAAAAAGGGGGAAATATGCGTTTTGGTGTCCAGTTTCTTTAAATTTTTTATCTAATTCTGCTTGCATTTTTTCCCAAATAGCATAGCCATAAGGTTTTATTACCATACAACCCCTAACTGCCGAATTCTCAGCTAGATCGGCCTTTACAACCAGTTCGTTATACCATTTTGAGTAATCTGTAGATCTACTCGTTAGTTTTTTGCTCATGTTCAGTATTTTGGCACAAAAATTGTGATTATGTTAAATATAAAAATAGTTCAACAAAACTAACTATTTTTGTTATGTCCAACAATTAAATCTATAAGATATGCATTTAAAAAATAATATATTTAAGAAATTACCAGTTTTAGCATCAATAGGATTGTTATTTGGTTTAACCTCATGTGGCTCTTATCAATATGTTGGGGGTAACAGCGATGGTATTTATGGCGATAGCACTACGCAACCTCAAACTGTTAATACAGATTCGCAGGTAGCTAATAATTCTAACGCTAACAATTATTATAAAGATTACTTTAAAAATAAATCTTTAGAAATTCAAGATACGAATCCAGGTGATGAGATTTTTACAGATATTGATAGTTACCAAGGCTCTCAAGTAAATAATGCTACCGAAGAAGATTATGCTGGTTACGCAGGTTGGGGGCAGAATAACGAAAATGTAGTTGTTAACGTGCAATCTGGCTTTAATAATTTTGGATGGAATAGACCATTTTATGGTGGTTTTGGTTTTAATAACTTTGGTTACCGAGGCTTTAACAACTTCGGATTTTACGATCCGTTTTATGGAGGTTTTTATGGTAATGTAGGTTTCTATAATCCTTTTATTAACCGTCGTTTTTTTAGATATAATAATTTTTATGGTAATAATTTATTCTACGGAAATCGTTTTTATAACCGTAATCGAAGCGTTTATTATGGCAATAGGCTAGGAGGCCGTACTATAACAGGTCGAACTAGTGGCGATGTTTCTAGACGAAGAATAGCACCATCATCTCGATTCAGTTCTACTTCAAGACGTATTAACGGTACTACAGCTAGAAGAGCTACAACAACCACAAGACGCGCAGATGGAACCACTGTAAGACGTTCGTCTTCTTCAAGAGTAAGCCCAAGTGCTACAAGACGTTCAAGTACTAGTAGAGCCACCAAGCCTAGTTCTACAACAAGACGTGCTACTCCTGTAAGACGTAGTAGTTCTAATGGAACATATTCAAGACGATCTAGTAGTAACTCTACGTATTCGCCTTCTACATCAAGAGGAGGTTCATCTTATAACTCAAGCAGATATAGTTCTGGATCAACATCAAGATCTAGCGGCAGAAGTTCTAGTTATGGAAGAAGAAGTAGATAAACTAAAAAAAGACAGATGAAAAAAATAAATATAATATTAGCAGCGCTTTTTGCAATACCTACACTTAATGCGCAAGATATAGACCAAACATTAAATTTCTTTTCGCAAAGCGAAATAAGAGGTACGGCACGTTTTAGAGCCTTAAGTGGCGCTTTTGGAGCTTTAGGAGGCGATTTAAGTGCGGTAAGTATAAACCCTGCAGGATCTTCGGTGTTTAATAAAAGTCACGCATCATTTTCAGTAAATATTAACGATAATACTAACGATGCGGTTTATTTTAACGGCAACCAATCGGTGAACGATTCTGGATTTAATTTAAATCAAGGTGGAGCTGCTTTAGTTTTTAAAAGTAGAAACCCAGAAGCCAAATGGAAAAAATTTACAGTAGGTTTGGCATACGATAGAACAAGAAATTTAGATAACCAATGGGCTGTTTTAGGTACAAATAATCAAGTAAGCAATAATTTTGATAATACTATTGCAAGTGATTTTTTTGATTTTGCCGATGGTTTAAGACTCGCAGATATCTCTGGACAACAAGGAGAGCCACTTACCGATGCCTACATACGCATTGGTGGTTCGCCAAACGGATTTAATAGGCAACAGGCTTTTTTAGGTTTTGAATCTGGAATATTAGAACCAGGAGATATTCTTGATGATGATAATACAGAATATTTTTTGAATCTAGAAAACGGTAATTTTACACACGATTTTTCTAATCTAGAAACTGGTTATAACGGTAAAATAGCTTTTAACTTGTCGGGGCAGTATGGAGATAATGTGTATTTAGGGGTTAATTTAAATTCTCATTTTATTGATTACGAACAAACAACATCACTTTTAGAAACAAACGATAACGGAGGCGCTATTACAAGCATAGATTTTAGAAATGTATCTGCTTTTACAGGTAATGGTTTTTCTCTTCAACTAGGTGGTATATTTAAATTAAACAAATCTTTGCGTTTAGGAGTTACTTACGATTCGCCAACATGGCTTAATGTTAGGTCTCAATTGGTGCAATTTTTAGATACAAATACTTTAGTAGACGCAGGTCAAGATCCAATAGACCCAAGAGTGATAAACGAGTTTTCTGAAATTAAAATAAAAACACCAAGTAAAGTGTCTGGAAGTTTAGCATATGTTTTTGGTAAACAAGGATTATTAAGTTTTGATTACTCTAGAAAAGATTTTGGAAATGCAGAATTAAAAGAATCTAATAACGAGGTTTTTAAAAGCGAACAACTTACAGCAGTGTCTACATATCGTTTTGGAGGCGAATATGTTTACGAACAATTTAGTTTTAGAGGCGGATATAGATTTGAAGATAGCCCATACGAAAACGGACAGACTGTTGGAGATTTAAATGGATACTCTTTAGGTGTAGGCTATAATTTTGGTAACACAAGATTCGACATAACATTCGACCAGTCTAACCAATCTTTCCAGAACCGTATATTTAATCAGCCGCTGCTAACACCAGTGTCTATAGATCGAAAAATATCTAATATTACACTGTCTTTAGCCTTTGATTTATAAACAATAAGTTAAAACTATTAATTATAAAAAAACTCGAGCCTTTTAGGACGAGTTTTTTTGTTTTTATAACGAGTAAGAAATTTTGCAAAAAAGTCTTTTTTTTAGAATTAATTGTTTGTCAATTCAAAAGATTAAGAAAAGTGAATTACTTATATTTGCAGACTTAAATATCATTTTCGATTAGATGGTGCATTTAATGGTTATAAATTTAAATTTATAGCGCATCATCTAACCTTTAAAAATAAAACATAGACAAATGAAAACGGAAAACAACACAGAAGATTTTGACTCTATAGGAGACGACCACATAAGCACGTCTGAAAGTACCCCTATGAGAAGCGATGCTTTTAAACTTTCCAATGCAGAAAAGATAGATCTTATAAAAAAAGATGTTCGCCATATTATGGAAACACTAGGTTTAGATTTAACTGACGATAGTTTACAAGGCACACCAAACCGTGTTGCCAAAATGTTTGTGCAAGAAATTTTTGGAGGTTTAAATCCTAAAGATAAACCAAAGGCTTCTACTTTTGACAATAAATACAAATACGGCGAAATGCTTGTAGAAAAAAACATAACGGTTTATTCTACCTGCGAGCACCATTTATTACCTATAGTAGGTCGTGCACACATTGCATACATATCTAACGGTACTGTTGTAGGTTTATCTAAAATGAACCGTGTGGTAGATTATTATGCAAAAAGACCACAAGTACAAGAACGTTTAACTATACAAATTGTAAAAGAACTCCAAGAGGTTTTAAATACAGAAGATGTGGCTTGCGTTATGGATGCAAAGCACTTGTGTGTAAACTCTAGAGGTATAAGAGATATAGAAAGCAGTACCGTAACATCGGAATTTGGAGGTAAATTTAAAGAAGAAGCTACTCGTAGAGAATTTCTAGATTATATTAAATTAGATACAAAGTTTTAAATTTAGTAATTGTTATAACGCTATTAAACGATGCCATTACACAACGACCAACATATAAAAATATACAATACACTTTCTGGTAAAAAAGAAGATTTTAAACCTATAAATAATGGGCATATAGGTATGTATGTGTGTGGTCCAACAGTGTATAGTCATGTGCATTTAGGCAATGTGCGTACATTTATGTCTTTCGATATTGTGTTTCGTTACTTAAAACATTTGGGTTATAAAGTACGCTACGTACGCAATATTACAGATGCAGGACATTTAGAAAACGATGCCGATGTAGGCGAAGATAAAATATCTAAAAAAGCACGTCTAGAAGAGTTAGAGCCTATGGAGGTTGTACAGCGTTATACGGTAGATTTTCATAATGTTTTAAATACATTTAATTTCTTGCCACCAAGTATAGAGCCTACAGCAACAGGACATATTATAGAACAAATAGAATTAATAGAAACCATTATAAAAAATGGTTTTGCATACCAAGTAAATGGGTCTGTGTATTTTGATGTGCACAAATTTAACGAAACAAAAGATTACGGTATTTTAAGTAAACGAAAGTTAGAAGACTTAATTCATAATACACGTGAACTAGATGGACAAAGCGATAAAAAGAATCCTCAAGATTTTGCACTTTGGAAAAAAGCAGAGCCACAGCATATTATGAAGTGGCCTTCGCCATGGGGTGACGGATTTCCAGGTTGGCATCTAGAATGTACAGCGATGAGTACCAAGTATCTTGGTGATCAATTTGATATACATGGTGGTGGTATGGATTTAAAATTCCCTCATCACGAATGCGAAATTGCTCAAAATGAAGCCTCTAAAGGTAAAGCGCCTGTAAATTATTGGATGCACGCTAATATGCTACAATTAAATGGGCAGCGTATGTCTAAATCTACAGGAAATACAGTAAACCCTGCCGAGTTGCTATCTGGTAATAATAACTTTTTTAGCAAGGCTTATGCACCTAGTGTTATTCGTTTCTTTATAGCACAATCGTCTTATAGAAGTGTTTTAGATCTTACAGATGCTGGTTTATTGGCAAGCGAAAAAGGCTTTTATAGGTTAATGGATGCTGTGTCTAAACTAGAAAAGTTACCAAGCGGATCAACATCTACAATAGATGTACAAGTTTGGAAACAGTCTTGTTATGATGCCATGAATGACGATTTTAATTCTCCTATTTTAATAGCTCATTTGTTTGAGGCAGTTAAATACATCCATCAAATAAAAGAAGGACAAGAAACATTAACAGATAAAGATTTAAACGTTTTTAAAACAACAATAAAGGCTTTTGTTTTTGATGTTTTAGGTCTAGAAACCATAACAAAAACAGAAGGCGGAAACGATAAACTTTCTGGAGCTGTAGAGTTGTTAATAAAACTACGACAAGAAGCTAGGGCTAATAAAGATTTTGCATTATCCGATCAAATTAGAGACGAGTTAGCAGCCATGGGTATTGTGTTAAAAGATAGTAGAGAAGGGACTACTTTTTCTCTTAATTAACGATGATAAAAAAAATACTTGTTGCTCCTTTTTTACTCTTAATTAAAGGGTATCAAGTTTTTATATCTCCTTTTACACCTGCTACGTGTAGGTATCAGCCAACGTGTTCTCATTATGCAAAACAAGCTTTAATTAAACACGGTATTTTTAAAGGGGGTTGGTTAGCTATAAAGCGCATTATTAGTTGTAACCCTTGGGGTGGATCGGGTATAGATAAAGTACCTTAACTCCTATTATAAAATAAAAAAAGCGGCATTTGTTTTAAACAGATGCCGCTTTTTTATTCTATAACGTTTTTTGGTCTGGTATATTTTTTAATATTTCTAAAACAAATTTCCAGAATTTTTGAACCGATGATATTTGAGCACGCTCGTCTGGAGAGTGAGCACCTTTTATATTAGGGCCAAAACTTATCATGTCCATATTTGGGTAATTGGTACCCAGAATACCACACTCTAAACCAGCATGGCAAGCTGCAACATGAGCTTCTTGGTTATTTAATTTTTTATAAAGTTTAGTGAGTACTTTTAAAATAGGCGAGTCCATATTAGGTGTCCAGCCTGGGTAATCGCCAGAGGTTTCAACTTCGCACCCTGTAAGCTCGAAAGTGGCACGTAGTGTGTTTACTAAGTCCCATTTTGCACTTTCTACAGACGACCGTGTTAGACAAGCAATTTCTATGTGCCCATCTTCTACAATAACACGTGCTATGTTGTTAGATGTTTCTACTAAGTCTGGAATATCGGCACTCATTCTATAAACGCCGTTACAGGCAGCATAAAGCGCTCTTGTAAATCCTTCTTGTATACCCAAATCCATGATTTGTAATGGTGTTTCTGATTTAGAAACTTCTATTTCTAAATCGGGTTCCATGGTTTTTAACTCTTGTTTAATTTGGTTTGCAAACTCTTGTATAGCTGTAGTAAATTTGTTTTCGTGTATGGCATCTATAGCCACCAATGCTTCACTTTCTCTTGGTATTGCATTGCGTAAACTACCTCCGTTTATTTTTGATATTCTTAACCCAAAATTTTCGAAACCATCAAAAAGTAAACGGTTCATTATTTTGTTGGCGTTACCAAGACCTTCGTGTATTTGCATACCAGAATGCCCACCTTGTAAGCCTTTTACAGTTATGTTGTATCCTATTTTAAATTCGGGGGTTTCTTCTTGCTGGTAGGTTCTTTTGGCTGTAACGTCTATGCCGCCTGCGCAACCTACACCAATTTCGTTGTCTTCTTCGGTGTCTAAATTTAGTAATATACCACCGGTTAATAATCCGGGTTTTAGTCCCATGGCACCGGTCATGCCTGTTTCTTCGTCTATAGTAAATAAGGCTTCTATGGTGGGGTGTGCAATGGTTGTGCTTTCTAGTATAGCCATAATGGTGGCCACGCCTAAACCGTTATCGGCACCTAGGGTTGTACCTTTGGCTTTTACCCAATCGCCGTCAATGTACATGTCTATACCTTGTGTATCGAAATTAAAAATGGTATCGTTGTTTTTTTGATGAACCATGTCTAAATGCGATTGCATAACTAGGGTTGTTTTATGCTCCATACCGGCAGTGGCAGGTTTTTTTATAATAACATTACCTACCTGGTCTTCTAGGGTTTCTAGGTGTAATGTTTTGCCAAAGTTTTTTATGAAAGCAATAACGCGAGCTTCTTTTTTAGAGGGACGTGGTACGGCGTTTAAATCGGCAAATTTATTCCAAAGGGCTTTAGGTTCTAGTTGTCTTATTTCTTGACTCATTTTTTTATGTATAGTTACATCAAAGATAACAAAAAGGGACAGGTTTTTGCCTTTACTCCTGATTGATGTGGCATCCTTTTTTGTAGGTTTAATGTTTGTAATATAGACAAGCGTTTTTAATATGCTTATTGGTGTGCTTAGTGAGTTAACCTTTGGGTACAAAAAAGATATAACGGAAAGCAGGTAGAAGCCTTTATTGGTATACCATGGCCTTAGGGTTTAAAATTTTATTATTTTTGATTTATGATATTAAAGAAGAAAACCATTGTTGCTTTATTATTAGTTCCTCAATTTTTTTTAGTTAAACTTTTAAGTAGGTTTCCTGAGTTTGTGGAGGCTTATTACAGTCGGGGTATTTATATGTATGTTTCTAAGTTTTTAAGGTGGACTTTGGGAGGTTTGCCAGTGTCTTTTGGAGATTTAATGTATGGTTTTGTTTTAGTGTTTGTTTTTTGGTGGCTTGTAAGGCATAGAAGGCGGTTTGTAAGCGATACTAAGGCTTGGTTTATAGATGTGTTTGCGTTTGTATCTATAATTTATTTTGCATTTCATTTATGTTGGGGGCTTAATTATTATCGTGTGCCACTTTATAAAACCTTAAATTTAAAGGCAAGTTATACCACAGAGCAGCTTGTTGAGGTTAGCGAACGTTTAATACAAAAAGCGAATGCCATACATGTGCAAATAGCGACTTATGATAGTTTGATGATAGAGGTGCCTTACACTAAATTAGACCTATTAAAGCGTGCGCCAGAAGGGTATTTGGCTCTAGGCGATGTTTTTAGTAATTTGGAATACGAGCCTGTAAGTGTAAAAAAATCTATGTTTAGTTTACCGCTAACTTATATGGGGTTTAGTGGGTATTTAAACCCCTGGTTTAATGAGGCGCAGGTTAATAGTTGTATTCCTGTGTATAAATTTGCCACAACAACAACGCATGAAATAGCACACCAATTAGGATTTGCAGCCGAAAATGAGGCTAATTTTATTGGTTTTTTGGCAGCTATTAACAATAGCGATATTTACTTTAAATACTGTGGTTATACGTTTGGGTTGAAGTATTGTTTAAATGAAATTTATAGAAGAGATAAGGCACGTTATCATGCTGTTGTAAAAGAATTACACCCCGGTGTGCTAAAAAATTATGAAGAGGTGCGTTTGTTTTGGCAATCTCACCAAAATCCTACCGAGCCGTTTTTTAAATCGTTTTATAGTGGTTTTTTAAAAGCGAATAAGCAAAGTAAAGGTATTGCCAGTTATAGTTATGTTGTGGCGCTTTTGGTTAATTATATTGATAAACACGGCGTGATTTAATATTTATTTGAATGAAAAAGAACTACGTAGATATTAATGTTGATGTAGGCGAGGGTATGGGTAATGAGTCTTTAATTTTACCCTTGGTGTCTTCGTGCAATATAGCTTGTGGGGGTCATGCAGGTAACACGGCTACCATGCAGGAGGTTGTAAGACTTGCTAAAATGAATGATGTTAAAATAGGAGCGCACCCATCGTTTCCAGATAAAGCGCATTTTGGACGCTTGGAAATGGATATGCCAGTTAACGATTTATTTGAGTCTTTAAAACAACAAATTTTAAATTTACAGGATGTTGTTTTGCAAGAAGGCGCGACCTTGCATCATGTTAAACCACACGGAGCTTTGTATAATATGGCAGCTGTAAAAAAAACGACAGCGCAGGTGGTTATAAATGTTATAAAGGCGTTACCGTTTAAGGTTAAATTGTACGTGCCTTACCAGTCTGTAATAGCAAAAATGGCTATGCAGCAACAAGTAACTATATGTTATGAGGCTTTTGCCGATAGAGCTTATAATGAAGATTATACCTTGGTGTCTAGATTACAGAAAGGCGCCTTAATAACGGACAGTGATGTGATGTTTAATCATGTTTACAATATGATGTTTAAACAGCAAGTAAAAACAATTACAGGTTTAAATATCCCTTTACAGGCTGATACCTTTTGTGTGCATGGCGATAATAAGAACGCTGTTGCTTTAATAGAGGCTTTAAAAATAAAATTAGAGCAGCATAATTTATATTTAAAGTAACGTTATGGCCTATACACTTACCTACAAACTGTTTAGTGAATGCTCTATTTTAATAACCTGGCCTGCGCGTATTAGCGAAACTATTTTAAACGATATGCTTTGCTTTAAGCATAAAATAGAAAACAGTATTTCTAACTTTTTATATGCTACAAATGCCTACCATACATTATTGGTACACTTTAATTCGGATTTTGTTTTTGACGATTTAGTTAAGCAACTAAAGATGCTTTATAAAGACAAGGGTAAAGACTTAAAGACAGGGTCATCTAGATTATGGCGTATTCCTGTTTGTTACGATACTTGTTTTGGTATCGATTTAGAAGCCATGGCACTAGACAAAAAAATGACTGTTAAAAGTATTGTAGAAACACATTGCGCTACACCTTACACGGTATATTTTATAGGTTTTTTACCTGGTTTTTTATATTTAGGAGGGTTAGATAACATACTAGCTACACCACGTAAAGCTAGCCCAAGGCTAGAAGTTAAAAAAGGTGCTGTTGCTATTGGTGGTATGCAAACGGGGGTGTATCCAAATGCTAGTCCTGGTGGTTGGCATATTATAGGAAACTCTCCTATTCATTTTTTTAACCCTTTACTGGATACGCCATGTTTTGCAAGACCGGGAGATAAAATAGAATTTTATCCTATTTCTTTAAAAACCCATCAGGATATATCTGTTTTAGTAAAAGAGCAGGTGTATGTCTTAGATTATAAATTGTTATGATAAAAGTTTTAAAACCTGGTTTTTACACAAGTGTTCAAGATTTTGGACGCGAAGGTTATCAGCATTTTGGCGTACCCTATAGTGGTGTTATGGATAGGCAATCGGCGGCTTTTGCAAATAGTTTAGTGGGTAACTTAATTAATGATGCTGTTTTGGAATTAACCATGACAGGTGGTGCTTTTTTATTTGAGCAAGAAACACTTATTGCTATTTGTGGTGCTAATATGTGTGCTAAGTTAAACGGAATTAAAGTGCCTCTAAATAAAAGATTACATATAAAGCCCTTAGATGTTTTAACTTTTGGTAAATTAATTAATGGTTTTAGATGTTATATAGCTGTTTTTGGTGGTTTTAAAACAAAAACAATTATGGGTAGTAAAAGTTTTTATACTGGAATTACACCACAGTCTTTTTTAAAAAAAGATGATGTTTTAAAAATAGACGCCTTAAAAAAAACGTATTACAAAAATAATACAACGTTTATACCTAATTTTAATTTTACAACAAATGATTTAGAGGCTTTTAAAGGGCCAGAATATAGCAGCTTGTCTGCGTCTCAAAAAAGATTACTTTTTAATACACCATTAACTATTTCTAATCATTCTAGTAGAATGGGCTATCAATTAAAAGGCTTTGTTAGTAATAATTTACCATCTATAATTACATCTATGGTTAGGCCTGGTACCGTGCAATTAACCCCTTCGGGCATGTTAATTGTTTTAATGCGGGACTGTCAAACTACGGGAGGGTATCCAAGAGTTTTACAGTTAAGTGCTAAGGCTATAAATATTTTGTCTCAAAAGTACATGGGGCAGGAGGTGTACTTTAAAAATATGGATTGAGATTTAAGCTTCTATAGATAGTTGCTTTAATTCTTCTTGTTTCTTTTTTGCTTTAATATATTCCCTGTACGTTTTAGAGTTTTTTATTTGAATGGCATCGCAGCTCTTTTTTAATACGATTTCTGTACCTATATATTCGGCACCTGTATCTAAGAATTTAATAGCAGTTTCGAATTCACTAATATTACCTTGAGCCTTAATTTTTATGGCATTTCTTACGGTTTTCTTTATAATTTTAACAGCTGTTAGCGTTGTGTTTCCTTGTAGGTAAATGCTAGATGTTGCTATGTGCTCTATGTTTGCTTTTAAACACATTTCGCAAATAATTAGAATTTGATTTTTATTTAATTCAGATATTTCTAAACAAATTCTAAGGGGTATATGGTTTGCAGCTTGTTTTAGTTCCTTAATTTCTTTATAAACAGCGTTATAGTTTTTCTTTTTAATAAAGTCTAAATTGATAGAAACTTCAATTTCATTAGCACCATCTTGTACAGACTGCTTTATAATGTTAATTTTTTCTTGTGTGCTTAATTGCTGATCAAGTTTACCAATAGCTGCACAAATTTTAACGTTTGTATTTTCTAGTAATTCTTTAGCTGCGCTTACGGCTTGATATTTTATACATA
>CALHCQ010000015.1 GCA_937936645.1 uncultured Algibacter sp. | reverse complement strand
TTTTATTAATTGTGCTACTGGCCTATCTATTAACCCTTTCATTTGTTTTACGCGTGTGTGGCCGTTAGCATGTGTATCCCATCCTAAAAATGGTTCGTATTCTGTAGACACACTAATAAATCGACCTCCATTTTGTGCTAAACGTTTTGCTAGTAAACACCCTAAACCAAAACGCCCTGTATTATAGGTATCGTAAACTTCTTTTGGCTCTTGAGACAAATCGAAAACCTTAGCTTCTGGAGAGTTTAAAAGCCTATATGATTGTTCCATAGAGCGCATTAAAGATTCTCTTTGGTAATCGCTGGCCTGTTCCATAACTTCGTTTTTATTCGCTAATTCTTTATAAAGCTTATAACGGGCTTCAAAGCGTTTTAAAGACATCCCTTCTGGTGGACGCACACTATCTAAACCCTCTGACGGATCTGGAATTAAAAACGGACCATACTCACTACCTAAAAAGCCTGCTGTATGAAAAGCTTTTAACTCTTCTGCTTCTCCCATAGTAAAACGTTGTCCTATAGAAATAAAAGGTGGTATTACAGGGTTTACAGGGCCAAGTTCTTTAGCAATCCATGCGCCAATATGTGGTGCTTGTACAGACTGTGGTGGCTTGTAACAGGTGTGCCAATGGAACTGATGTCTTGTGTGTAATATAAACCCTAAATCGGCAGCATTATAAGACCTAATTATAGCGCCTTTGTCCATAACACTACCTATGGATTGTAATCCTTCGGAAAACTCTAAACCATCTACAGCTGTTGGGTGTTTAGGGAACGTACTTAATACACTGTTGGTTTCTAATCCTTTTTTAAAAGGTGCATATTTTTTAGGGTCGAATGTTTCGGTATGCGCCATACCTCCTGCCATCCATAATAGAATAACACTATCTGCAGAGGCAGCTATTTTTTTCACCTCTGGTGTACACGAACTTAAAAAACTAGCTAGAGGAATTGTTGTAGCAGATGCTGCAATACTAGCTGCACTCATTTTTTTTATAAATTCTCTACGTGAATTCGTCTTGTTATTTTTATCTGTCATAACTATAGTGTTATATCTTGTTAATTTATAAATTGAAATTCTGGAGAAATTAAAACGGCCCAAAACATGTCTTGCACTTGCGCAACAGTGGGTGCATCGCCTAAAGCAGTTTTTAAAATTTCCTGCTCGGTCGTGCTTGGGTGTCTCCCTAATAATTTTTGATACAATACATCAATTATTAAAGTTGTATTGTTGCCATAAACATCTAACCATTTTTTAGCTCCCTTCTTTAAAACAGCATTAAAAAAAGTACCATTTGTTAGCTCTAAAGCTTGTAGCAATGTCGCTTGCTCTTCTCTTTTTGTAACCACAATTTCTCTATTTGGTCTTCCTAATGCTTTTAAAAAAGGATGTTGCTTAACTAAACTGGCTCTAGCAAATGTTTTTGTATGTGCTTTAAATGTAAAATTTAATAATTTACTCCAATTATCCTTTTTGTAATTTTTAACTTTTTTCCATTTTTTATCATCAAAATTTACACTGTTCCAATTATGGTCAGAGTCTTTATCTGTACTTAACCAACTTTCATCAGAAAATAATTTAAAATCACTACCATCGTTAAAATTTACTCTTAAAGCAAATAGAATACTAGCAGGGTTATCTATTTTACCTGTATTAACCCCTTCTACTGCTATAATATTATTTCCTTTATTTAAAAGGTTTGTAACATCGTACTTACCTACTTCGGTCCAATTGTTTCCAGACCCCACAGTATTTCCATTTATATACAGTTTATAAGAATCATCAACAGAAATTAAAACCGAAGCATTTTGTATAACTTCCTTTTTAAGTTGAAATGTTTTCCTAAAATAACGTTTGCCCGGAAGTGGTAATACCGTATTTGTTAAATCTTTTTGATGATGCCAAATACGCTGAGTTGGCATTTTTTCTTCGTTAGGATTATATGCAACACCTAAATAAACAGGTGCAATAACTTGACTAATAGCATCAGAAAATTGCTCGGCACTTAAGCGTCTTAATACAGGCCCTTTAAATATATAATCTTTTTTTAAAGCATCTTCTGTTTTATAATTCACGATAGGCATCTGGTATGCTTTAGAGGTCATTATACGTTTTATTAAGTGCTTTAAATCTGTTTTAGAGTCTATAAAATCTGCAGCTAGCCAATCTAAAACTTCCGCATTCCAAGGCGTATTATCCATTTCGTCCAACGGTTCTATAACTCCCCTTCCCATTAAACGTTCCCAAATACGATTGGTAATCGTTCTATATAAACGTCCGTTATCTTTGTTTGTCATAACTTCGGACAGTTTTAATAAACGATCCTTTAATGTTTCGCCGTCTACAGAGCCTAATTCTGGATATAAAAAATTAACTTTTGCTATTTTCCCTATAGGTTTATCGCATCGGTTTAGCTCTAAAGGTTGTTCTGCAAAAATAGACGCAAAGCCATAAGCTTGATCTAACGTTAAATTACTTACAAAGCTATTGTGGCAAGAAGCACATTTTACGTTTACCCCCATTAACGACTGACCTATATTTTGTGCTGCTTGCATTTCTGTACTTTGGCTAGAATTAACAACGCCACGCCATTTAATGCCTTTTATAAAACCTTCTGATGATTTATCTGGATTCATTAACTGACTTACCATACCATCGTAAGATGTGTTTGCTTTTAACTTGCTGTATAACCAATTTGTTATTTGAAATCTTCCTCTTGTTATAAACCCTGTACCGCTGTAATCGTTTCTTAATAAATCATTCCAAAAACTTAACCAATGCTGGGTGTAATTTTCGGAATCGTTTAATAAATTATCTATTAAAAAGCTTCTTTTTTCTGGCCTAGTATCTTTTAAAAAAACATCTATTGCTTCTGGACTTGGTAATAAACCAACTATATCTAAATAAGCTCGTCTTATAAACAATCTATCGTTAATCGTTTCTTGCCAATCTATATTATGTTTTTTAAAATAAGTATCTACCAATTTATCTAACGGGTGTTGTAATGCCGATGCCTTTGGTAATGCTGGTTTCGCTAGTGCTAATGGAGCTTCTGGAAATACTTTAACAGCTTTGTTAGACCAATGTGCGCCTTCTGATATCCATAATTTTATAAGCGCTACCTCTTCTTTTGTTAATAATTTACCTTTAGTAGGCATTACTTTTTTATGATTTTGAGGTAGTATAATGCGTTTATAAATTTCACTTTCTTCTGGCTTTCCTGGTACAACAGCCAATGCAGTTTCTCCGCCTTTAAAAACACCTTCTTTATGCTCTAAAACCAATCCACCTTTTTGTTTGTTATCGCTGTGACATTGGTAACATTTATGCGCAAATACACCTCGTACTTTTAAACTTAGTTTATCCTGTTGTAATTCTGTTAATTTATCTGTTGTTTCTAGCTCGGTAAGTAATGCTCCCGAAGTAGCGTCATTATATGTGTCTGCTTCATTATTAAAAACAGCTGTTAAATAGTTTTCCCCATGTGTTAAATTAGCACCTAAATGTCCTGCAATACTTAATAATATAACAGTTATAAAAAGCACCAAACGATATGCTTTTAAATTTAACACCCTTTGTTTTAAACTATTTCTTAATAAGAATGCCGTAATTACCGCAAAAACAGCTGTAGCAATACCTGTGTACTGATGGTTGTCTACAAGTTGCCCGCTATAAGCTTCTTGTGTTTTTAAAAACCACCCAAATATTGCTGAAAGTGTTGCCGAAACTGCACCTATGTAAATCATCCAAGTTATACCTTCACGCAACTCTGTTTTTTTTCTTATTAATGTTAATATTTCTAAGAAAAAAGCAACAATAATTAAGCCTACAGGAAAATGTACTAGTAACGGGTGTAAACGACCTAATAATTGTAATATCCAATGTGTACTATCCATAAAAAAGTTAATTACCTACAAAATTAAACTTTAAAATGAAAAAATAGACCTGTAATATCATGGTCAAAAAAAATGCGCTTTTTTGCAAAAGCGCATTTTTAGCTAATTATATTATAAAAGTAAAACAGAAATACTTTTACATACTTTATTAATTTACTTTTCTAAGTTTAATACCACTTAATCTAGTTTTTCCTTTTAAAGCTTTAAAGTCGACCGTTACACCTTTGTTGTCTTCTACTGTAATTAAAAAACGTTTAGCAACCCCTCTATTATTACCATAAAGCTTTTTAATATTTAAGCTACTCCATAGTGTTTTGTTATTTACAACAACGTCCATAATATTTTCGTTCTTCGTTTTTAACTCAGCAAAAAGTAAAGACAACTCGTAGGTACCATTTGGCACATCAAATTTATACTGATTTATATCTATTAGTTGCGTTTGGTATATTGGGTCGTTATTTGTTCCTTTTATACTTGTTTCTTCTCCAACCGTTTTTCTTCTATGATGTTTTAATACAGTACCGCCAATATGCCCAAAACCACCTGTTGTATACGCTTGATCTGGCATCCATAAATAATCTACATTATCTTTTTCAATAAAATAACTTGCTGCACCTACGTTAATAGCTATTTCTTTAAACGAATTGGTTTTACTTTTTAGGTTTTTAGGCTGTAATGTAAAATCTATAACAGCAAAATCTTTTAATATTTTTCCATCTTTATTAGAAATAACTTCTACAAAATTAGTTCCAGCTTGAAATGGCACATTAAATATTGCTGTAGAAAAATCAAAATTCTTTTTCCCTAAAGATGTCCCGTTAACAATTAATTCTACATTTTTAGAATTTCCAACAACAGTAACTGGTTGTGTTGCAACTAAACCATTTTCTTGATCGGCAACTCCAGATCTTTTATTCCATATTTTAGATGTAATAGCTACAAATGGCTTTTTATTTAAAATAGCTTGATACAAGTAATAGGCATCTTTTTTCTCTCTATCTAAAGACACCAATCCTTTATTATTTACATGAGGTACAGCATCCTTACGATGTTCTACTTGAAAGTCTGCAAAATTCCAAACATTAGCACCTACAATTTTTGGTATGTTAAGAATAGACTTTAAGTATGTTTTATGTAATAGAAATTGATATTCTACACTAAAATCGAATCTAGAAGGTTTGTAAGATCTAATTCTAGGATCTGCTCCTCCACCGTATTCACTTAATATAAAAGCCTTGTCTGGATCTAACTCTAAAGAGCTTTTTACTAATTTTTTTAAATTATCGTCTATATTTTCTAACTCTTCTTTATACCAACCATAATATTTGTTGTATCCCACAACATCTGTTACTCGAATTCCCAAATTATCTTGGTAAGGTGGCTCTCTAAAAAACACAGAATACGATGCTCTTGTTGGATCTTCATCTTTAATAGTTTGAGCTAAAGATTTATGAGTATCAACAAAATGCTTAACATATTTATCACCGAAAGTAGAAGGCTTCTTCATGGTGGTTTCGTTACCTAAATTCCATGCTACAATTGCTGGATTATTATAGTTAAAACGAATAGCTTCTTTTAACATGTTAATACTATTTTGCTTTCCAGCTTCGTTTGCTGCTGCTTTATCTACAAATGGTATTTCTAAGGTAGATACAAAACCATATTTATTACACATTTCAAGTATTGCTGGGTCTTGAGGGTAATGTGCTATTCGTAAAAAATTTATACCCATATCTTTTAACAAACGCATATCGTTACGATGTATTTCATCGCTAACAGCATTGGCTTTACCTAAAAAATCTTGATGTCTATTCGTTCCTATTAATTTAGTTAGTTTCCCATTAATAAAAAAACCATTATTAGGATCGAAATTAAACCACCTAAAACCTACTGGATTTTCTATTCGGTCTAATACTTCTTCCTTTTTATTAATAATTTCTGAAACTAATTTATATAAGTACGGATCTTCTGGTGACCATAACTTTGGAGTATTTACGCTAAATTCACTTATTTGTTCTTTACCATAACTTGTAGGCTCTACAACATTTTTAATAAGATTATCTTGAGCATCATAAAGTGTATGTCTAACTAGAAAATCGCCTTTTTTAGGTCTATTTAATTTAGACTTCACCGCAACCTTAGAAGTTGTTTTAGAAACTCCAGGAGTTGTAATAAAAACACTATTAGCGCCTAAATTTGCAACTTGAAAATGAACTGATTTTGTTATAATTAATTGTATGTCTCTGTAAATACCTCCATAAAACGAAAAATCGGCAGCTTGAGGTACTATTTCATCATTATGCGCATTATTTACTTTTATCATAATGCTGTTTTCTCCAGGTTTTACAACCTTGGTTATATCTCTGGCAAATGTAGTATAACCACCAATATGTTCTTTTTCTATTTGTTTACCATTAACATAAAGTGTTGTTACTTGGTTGGCAGCTTCAAAAAGTAAAAATACATGCTGATTTTTGTAAACTTGAGGTATTGTTAATATTTTTTTATACCAACCGTCTCCTCTATAATAGCCATCTTCGTCATCTAATATATCCTGTGTATTCCATGAATGTGGTATGTTTACCTTTTCCCAAGAATTATCTTCTTTATTTAAAAATGGCTTAGACAAACTTCCTTTATGAAAATCCCATAAGTCGTTAATTGTTTCTGTATGTCTTACTTGCTGTGCTTGAGATACAGAAATAAAAAGTGTTAAAATAAAAATTAA
>CALHCQ010000014.1 GCA_937936645.1 uncultured Algibacter sp. | reverse complement strand
TTAACCTCTATTAAATTATTTTTAGAACGGTTGCTTTTTTCATGAAGCCAGTGTGCTACCAACTCCTTTCCTGTTCCATTTGGTCCTGTTATTAATACACGAGCATCGGTAGGAGCTACTTTATTTATAATGTCTTTTATTTGAGAGATGCCTTCGCTCTCCCCTATCATTTCGTACTTCTTACTTACCTTCTTTTTTAATATTTTGTTCTCTACAACCAGTTCTTTTCTATCTAGTGCATTTCTAACGGTGTTTAATAACCTGTTTAAATCGGGTGGTTTAGAGATATAATCGAAAGCACCTAATCGCATTGTATTTACTGCTGTATCTAGATCGCCATGTCCAGATATCATAACTATAGGAGTTTCTGGTTTTAGTTTTCTTGCAGCTTCTAAGACTTCTACCCCATCCATTTTAGGCATTTTAATATCGCATAAAACAAGGTCGTAATCTTCTTTTTTTATTTTTTCTATTCCTACTAATCCATCTTCGGCCTCATAGACTTCGTAAGTGTCATTTTCTTCAGAAAGAATTTTAACTAATACGCGGCGTATAGCAGCTTCGTCTTCTATTATTAATATTTTGGGCATATTTTTAGGTGTTTATAATATGTATATCCCTTTGCGGAAAAGGAATTTGTATATTATTTTGTTTAAAAACTTCGTATATCTTGTATCGTAAATCACTTTTTACAAAAACAACGTTAAAACTATCTGTAATATAAAAATGTAATTTGAATTTTAAGGCACTATCTCCAAAATCTTCAAACAAAACTCTAGATTTTGGCTCTTTTAAAATGGCTGGTTCTTGTAAAGCAATATCTAATAGCAACGATTTTACCAAATTAACATCGGTACCATAAGCGACTCCTATTTCTACAAATTCTCTAGTTACAATATTGTTTTGTGTCCAGTTGTAAAGAATTTCACTTAAAAATTTGTGATTGGGTATAACCAAAATTTTATCGTCGTTAGTGACTGCTTTAGTAGTTCTAAGTCCTACTTGGGTAATTTTACCTATTTTGTTTTCTATTTCTACAACATCGTTTACCGTTATTGTTTTATCAACTAAAATAAAAACGCCAGATATAATATCTTGAAACAACTTTTGCATACCTAAACCGATACCTACAAATAATGCCGTAGAGGCTGCCAACAATGCCGTTACTTTTACTCCAGAGGTATCTAATGCGCCAACAATAACAATAGATAATACTATATAACGAATAAATGTAAAAACGGTTTTAAACCTAAATCTATCTTCAGCTTTTAGTTTTTTTGTGACTAACGTGCGTATTAATTTTAGTATAAAGTTTGTACCAAACAGAACCGCAAGCAAAATCGCTATAGTACCTATAGTAATACTAACGTCTTTGCCATTATTGTAAATACTAAAAGAAAAAAAAGCTTTAATAACATTCATAATAATTAATATTTAATCCATTTTACAAGATCTTTATAGCTTGGTTTTTTACCATACATTAAAATACCAACTCTATAAATTTTTGATGCAAACCAAACCATAATGCCAAACGACACAAGTAATATTAGTAAGGCGACAACTTGTTGCCATACAGGAACGCCAAAAGGTATACGCATGAGCATAACGACAGGCGATGTAAATGGTATAAACGAAAACACAGTAGATATGGTGCCATGTGGATTTTCTATAACGGTAAAAAAACCAATATAAACCGATAAAATTAAAGGCATCATTACCGGTAACAAAAATTGCTGTGTATCTGTTTCACTATCTACAGCGGCACCTATTGCCGCATATATAGAGCTGTATAATAAATACCCTAAGATAAAAAATAAAACAAAAGCTACAATTAAATTTAAAATAGGCATTTTAAAGAAAGACGTTACCACCTCTTGTATTTGTATTTTTAAGTTTTGATTTTCTAATGCCTGCACAGCAATATTTTGTTGTATAGGTGATTGGTTTACCAAGTCTACATCTAAAAACACAGATAAACCTATTAAAATAGCGCCTCCAAAAATAATCCAAACAATAAATTGAGTAACACCTGCCAAAGAAGTGCCTATAATTTTACCCAACATTAATTGTACGGGTTTAACAGATGATATGATGACTTCTATAACTCTATTGGTTTTTTCTTCTATTACGCTACGCATAATCATGTTACCATAAATAATGATAAACATGAATAATAAATACCCTGCAGCACCACCAAAAGCTAATTTTATAAAGCCATCTATTTTAGATGTTTTTTTACCTTTAAAACTCTCTTGAATAATATTAACTTTTGTTTTTGATGTTTTAATTTTATCCAAACTTACACCATAATTTTGCAACTTTAACTGTGTTATTTTACGAGCCAAAAGCCCTTCTACTTTTGTTATTAAAGATAATGAAGCAGCTTCTTTAGAATAAAATTTAATATGATTAGATAACCTATTTAAATTGTTAGTTTTAGTAATGTGCAGTAAGCCATAACTAGAAGCTTCTTCTACAAGTTGCCTTGCTTCTTCTAAACTTACATTATGTAGCTTTTGATACTTTAATTTACTAGAACTTATAAATGCATCGTAAAGCAACCCCGATTCGTCTAGAACAGAAATAACACGTGTTTTATCGTTATTTTTTTGTGTAAGATATGCTACAGCTAGAGCTAAAAAAATCATTAAAACAGGACTTAAAAAAGTCATGACTATAAACGATTTATTTTTAATTTTTGTTAAATATTCTCGCTTTATTATAAGAGGTAAATAATTCATTAATTACTATTAATTGCTTTTATAAATATATCGTTTACGGTAGGTAATAACTCTGTAAAATGAAACACCTCCCCTTTACTTATTAAGTATTGTAATAAATGATTTGGAGTTTCGTTTTGTTCTAACTTAATATTAAGTTTTAAAGCTTCTTCTAAGGTTTTAAAATGGGCTGGTGTCAATTTAAATTTACTTTCTAAGTCCTGTTTTAACAGTTGTAAATTTGCTGCTTTTACACCAATTTGGTAGGTATTGGTTTTAAATTGACGTTTAATATCTATTAATTTACCATCTAGTATTTTTTTAGACTTATTAATTAGCATAATATCATCGCAAAGTGCCTCTACAGATTCCATTCTATGTGTCGAAAAAATAATGGTAGCGCCTTGGTTTCTAAGCTCAAGAATTTCATCTTTAATTAAATTAGCATTTATAGGATCGAAACCAGAAAAGGGCTCGTCAAAAATTAATAATTTAGGTTGATGCAAAACAGTAACTATAAACTGTACTTTTTGAGCCATACCTTTAGATAGTTCCTGCACTTTTTTATTTGTCCAATCTCCTATATCTAATCTATCAAACCAGTAAGCTAATCGTTTTTTTGCTTCGGTTTTACTAAGTCCTTTTAATTGGGCTAGATATAGGGCTTGCTCTCCAACTTTCATAGACTTGTATAAACCACGCTCTTCTGGTAAATAACCAATTTGTTGTACGTGCTTAGGTTTTAATGGTTCGCCATTTAAAGTTATTGAACCACGATCTGGCATGGTAATTTGATTTATAATTCTAATAAGCGATGTTTTACCTGCGCCGTTAGGACCTAGCAAACCATAAATAGACCCTTTAGGTATGGTTAAAGACACATTGTTTAATGCCGTGTAGTTACCATAATTTTTATAAACATTTTTAACTTCTAATAAGTTAGTCATTTTTTGTTTTTAGTATTCTAAATTATGTAAATATATTAAAAGTATACAAGACTGTTTTAGTACTATTTATCTTGTATAAAAAAGAAAACCCATCTCTAAATAAATTTAAAGATGGGAAAAAATTGCTATGAAAAAGAAAAATTTTATACTAAATATAAACTTAGTAATAGTCAAATATACACTTATTTATTAAACTAATTCAATTTTAAACGATAAATATACCGTTTAAATGTTCTTTTTTGCGTTTTATCGGTTTTTATGTTATGAAAACATATCTTTTACCTTTTCAAAAAAGGATTTATCGCTTCTTTCTGGCTTTGGGTTAAAATGGTCATCATCTCTCATCTTTTCAAAAAATTCGCGTTGTTGCTTATTTAATGTTTTTGGTGTCCATACATTAACGTGTACTAAAAGGTCGCCACGACCATAGCCATTTATACTAGGAATCCCTTTTCCGCGTAAGCGTAAAATTTTACCAGACTGTACACCGGCTTCTATTTTAATACGCACTTTACCTGTTACGGTATCTATTTCTTTTGAAGTTCCTAAAACAACATCTGGTAAGCTTACATACAAATCGTAATGTAGGTTATCGCCTTCGCGTTGTAATTTTTCGTGTTCTATTTCTTCTATAGCCACCAAAAGATCTCCAGAGACGCCGTTACCTGGTGCCTCGTTACCTTTACCAGATACTTTAAGTTGCATGCCATCTACGACACCTGCTGGTATTTTTATAGAAACTGTTTCTTCGGCTACTTTTAAACCTTGGGCATCGGCATCGCTTCCTTTTTTGTCTATAGACTGTCCTGCTCCTCCACACACATTACATGGTGCTGCGGTTTGCATTCTTCCTAAAATGGTGTTAGCAATTCGAGTTACTTGTCCGCTACCATTACATGTAGAACAGGTTTTATATGTTGTTCCTGGGGCTTGTACTTTACGTCTTACTTTTATTTTTTTCTCTACACCATTAGCTATTTCTTCTAAGGTTAGTTTAACACGAATACGCAGGTTACTCCCTTTGGCACGACGCTGGCCACCGCCACCCCCAAATCCACCAAAACCGCCGCCGCCAAAAACATCGCCAAATTGGCTAAATATGTCGTCCATATTCATGCCTCCAAAGCCGCCGCCACCGCCGCCGCCATTCTCGAATGCTTGATGTCCGTATTGGTCGTAACGTGCTTTTTTATTATCGTCGCTTAATATTTCGTAAGCTTCTGCAGCTTCTTTAAATTTAGCTTCGGCTGTTTTATCATCTGGATTTTTATCGGGATGGTATTGTATTGCCTTTTTTCGGTATGCTTTTTTTATTTCAGAACTACTTGCTCCTTTATTTATACCTAAAATTTCGTAATAGTCTCTTTTAGCCATGTTTTTATTATAATAAAACGCTTATCGTTGTATAAGGTTTCTTTTTAACTTAATTATTATTGCCCAATTACAACTTTAGGAAAACGAATTACTTTTTCTCCTAAAACGTAACCTTTTTCTATAACATCTATAATTTTACCTTTCATATCGTCGGTAGGGGCTGGCACTTGTGTAATCGCTTCATGATTATCGGCATTAAAAACATCTCCTTTTTCTACCTTAACCACTTTTAATCCTTTTTGCTCTAAAGTGTTTATTAATTTTTGATAAATTAATAATACGCCTTTACGTAATTCTTCGGCCTCTTTGTCGTCTTCTATATGCGTTAAAGCACGTTCGAAATCGTCTAAAACTGGTAACATAGATACCATGACGTCTTGACTTGCTGTTTTAAAGAGCTCTACACGCTCTTTAGATGTACGTTTTTTGTAATTTTCGAACTCGGCAAATATGCGTAAAAACTTATCTTTTTCTTGCTTTAATTCTTCCTGTAGCTTTTCTTCTACGGTAAGTGTTTCCGCTTCTTCCTGTGTTTCTTGTTGAGCTTCTGCTTCTACAGTTTCTGTTTGTGCTGCATCTACAACTTGCTCTTTCTCTATATCGTTATTTTTATCTTTTTTACTCATTGCTAAATTTAATTTATACAAATACTTAAAATTGCAAGCAAAAGTACTGCCAATATTGTAAAAATGTCATTATGTCATTAAATAATTTTATTTTTATTTTAACGTATTACAATTCTATTTTGATTAATTTTAATGTTTTAATAACTAAAACCTAAAACAATGAAAAAGCAAGTATTATCAATTTTAGCTTTAGCAACACTAACTGCAGCATCGGTTAGTTGTAAAGACGCTAGTAAAACAGAACACGCAAACAACACAGAAGTGGCTGCAGCAGTAGCATCAACTACCTCTAACATATATACTGCAAATGTTGCTGCATCTAGCTTAAAATGGAAAGGTTTTAAGCCTACAGGGTCGCATAGCGGAACTATAAATCTTAAAAGTGGTACTTTGGCTTTTAACGGAACAAGTATTGCTAGTGGATCTTTTGTTGTAGACATGAACTCTATTGTAGTGACAGATATTCCTGCAGAAGAAGAGGCTAACGGACAATTACTTGGTCACTTAAAAAGTAAAGACTTTTTTAATGTTGCGGCACATAATACAGCTACATTTAACATAACTGGTTCTAGTGCAGAAGGCGGAAAAACAATACTGTCTGGTAACTTAACCATTAAAGGTATTAAACAAAACATCTCGTTTCCTGTAACCGTATCTTCTAGTAATAATACCATGACACTTACTAGTGATGCTTTTACTATTGATAGAACAAAATGGGATATTAAATATAAATC
>CALHCQ010000013.1 GCA_937936645.1 uncultured Algibacter sp. | reverse complement strand
CTAAAGTAACTGGTGGTGCTTTTGGGTTTAACTTAATTGTTAACAAATCTAATTTAAAATACAAAGACCAACTCGATGTGATATGTAACATGGGCTGCGATTTTATAATTACATCTTTAGGAAGCCCCGAGGAAACGATTATAAGAGCAAAAAAATCAGGAATTAAGGTGTTCTGTGATATCGTAGACTTAAAGTTTGCTAAAAAGGTAGAAGCCCTTGGTGCAGACGCTATAATAGCGGTTAACAATGAGGCTGGCGGGCATCGTGGACATATCAGTCCTCAGGAATTAATTAAAACTATTGTGGAGCATTGTAAAATTCCTGTCATATCTGCCGGAGGTGTTGGCTGTAAGCAAGATATAGAGAAAATGATGAGCTATGGTGCTTCTGGAGTATCTGTAGGAAGTCCTTTTATCGCTTCCGCGGAAGCTAAAGTAACTCAAGAATACAAACAGGCTTGTGTAGATTATGGCGCCAAAGACATTGTAGTTACAGAAAGAATATCTGGTACACCTTGCACGGTAATTAACACCGATTATGTAAAAAAAGTAGGCACTAAGCAAACCTGGTTAGAATCTGTTTTAAATAAAAACAAACGCTTAAAAAAATGGGTTAAAATGATACGTTTTGCAAAGGGAATGAACGACACGAAACATGCAGCCACTCAAGTTACCTACAAAACCGTTTGGGTTGCTGGCCCTAGTATAGAGCACACAAAATCTATATTACCTGTAAAAAAAATTATAGATTACTTAATTAATTAAGATATTCTACTTCTTTTTCTAGAGCCATAAAATGTGTTACTTGGTTTTGTGTGTTTCTTAAAGGATAAATCTCGATATCGCATTTATAAACACGACCACTTTTTTTATAGTTAATAACACTTTGCTTTGTAATATTTAGATCCTGTAAATTTTTAGATATGTTAGATTTAGAAACCGTTGTAGTTTCTTCACCTTGAAGGAACAAAGGTTTTTTTCCTTTGGCAAAGTTAGCTGGATAACCAGTCATTTTTGTAAACCCTTTGCTAACCCATTGTATAACTCTATTAATGTCTGTTATAACAATAGCATCGAATTGCTTGGGTAAAATAAGAGCATTAAAGTCTAAAACCCAATTGTTTTTTTCTTTAAATGCATTTAAAGTAGTCAAATCGGCAACCGTGTCAAACTTATTTGTGTGCTTAATAAGGTGCATAGCATAAATATCCCAACATTTTAAAGGTGCTTTATTTCTATTTAAATCCATATTTAGATATTTATTTAATAAACACGTGTTTTAAGCAACACACATTAGGTGTTTTAAGTAAAAGGTAAAAATACAAATAATTAATTCTAATTACCACCATTACAATGCTTTTGTTATGTATTACGAATGTTTAACATTAGTTTATAAAACGGTTTTTTAGCTCGGGTGTAGGTATCATGCAGGCTTCTTTTTTACCATACCATTTATAACGATTTTTAGCCACGTAATCGTAAAACCAATGTCTAATAAATTTAGGTACTATTAAAAAGACACCTAATAAATTAACAGGAAAAGTTAACTGACCTGCAATTTTTAAAGCAGCAGTACTTTTGCTGTAAATCCCTTTTTTGGGGCTGTAAAGCATTATAGAGTCTGCATTTAAAAGACTAGAATCGTATTGTTCAAGCAATTTTTTAGCCGTATTACTTTGCAAAGCCAAAAACATAAACCTATTATTTTTGTCGCGCTTAATAACATATTGTACACTACTGTTACAAAGGTTACAAACCCCATCAAAAAGTATAATTTGTTTATGTTTTGGTAAGTTTTCTATCATTTTTTTACAGCTTCTACAAGGTCTAATTGGTCTAAACTTACATTGGTTGTAAATACACCATAGTTAACAACCGCTTTATTTTTTTCTATTTTATCTACGGTCCCTATAGCACGACCATCTACCATACGTACACGGTCTCCCAACCTAATTATAGCTTTAGGTTTTGGTTGTTCTATATTTTTTTGTTTTTCTATTTTTTTCTTCTCTCTAATAACTTCTACTTTTTTCTCAACTTCTTTTTTTACCTGCTGTTCTTTAGCTTTTATTTGTCGTTTTTGCTTGGCTGTAGCCTTTTTACGTTTCGAGTTTTCTATTTGTACTAATTTAAACAACTCGTCCATAAGCACGCGTTTTTGTTTGTTGTTAAAGTATTTTTCGGCAACATCGTTAACTTTTTGCCCCAGGTAAATTAAACGCTGATTACTATCGTACAACTCTTGGTAACTTTCTAGCTTTTTTTGAATTTTTATATTAATTTCTTCAAGTTTATCAGCTTCTTCAATTTTCTTCTTTTCGTTTAGTCGCAACGATTGCCCTGTTTTTTCTAATTTAGAGCGCTCTTTTTGCAGTTTAGCAATGGTAGCATCAAAACGAACTTTACTACGTTCTATTTTTTTCTTGGCACGATTAATTAAACTGTAGGGTATGCCATTTTTTTGTGCCACCTCGAAGGTAAAACTACTACCGGCTTGACCAATAACTAATTTAAATAAGGGTTCTAAAGTACGCTCGTCAAACAACATATTTGCATTTAACATATATGGCAGCTCGTTAGCCAATATTTTTAAGTTAGAGTAGTGGGTGGTAATAATACCAAAAGCCTCTCTATTGTAAAATTCTTCTAAAAATGTTTCGGCAAGCGCACCACCTAATTCGGGGTCACTACCTGTACCAAATTCATCTATAAGAAATAGTGTGTTTTTGTTACATTTTTTTAGAAAATAATTCATTTGCTTAAGCCTATAACTATAGGTACTTAAATGGTTTTCTATAGACTGGTTGTCGCCAATATCGCTTAAAACCCTATCAAATAAACAAACCTTACTGCGTTCGTGAACAGGAATTAAAAAACCACTCTGTATCATGACTTGCAATAAACCAACGGTTTTAAGCGTAATACTTTTACCACCAGCATTAGGACCAGAGATAACAATAATACGACTGTCTTGTTCTAAAGTAATGCTTTGCGGATGTGTTACTTTTTTATGTTCTAAGTTATTTAAATAGAGTAGTGGGTGGTAGGCATCTCGTAAAAACATACTTCTATCTTCAGAAATCTCTGGAAGTATGGCGTTCATAGATTTTGCGTACTTAGCCTTTGCAGATATCACATCAATATCAACTAAAAAAGCTTGATATTTTTCTAATAAAGGTAAAAAAGGACGTATAAAATTAGTCACCTCTTTTAAAATTCTGTTAACCTCCTCGTGCTCTTCAAACTCTAAATTATTAAGCTCTCTAGAATATTGCAGTGTTGTTTCGGGTTCTATGTAAACAATACTACCTGTTTTACTACCGCCCATAATAGCGCCTTTTACCTTGCGCCTGTACATGGCTTTAACTGCTAAAACACGTTTATTTTCTACAACAGACTCTCTAATATCATCTAAATAATCTAAACCATGATATAACTGTAAAGCGCTAGAAAAACTGGCGTTTATTTTACCTTTAATACGGTTTATAGACTGTCTAATTTCGAATAATAATGCAGAAGCGTTGTCTTTTATATCTCCAAAACGATCTACAATACTATCTACTTTTTCTATAATTATTTTTGTAACCTCTATATAAAAAGCATGATCGTTAAGTCCTGGGTAGTACTCTTTAAACTTTTTTAAATACGTTACTAACGTGTTTACTGTTAAAGATATAGATACTATTTTCTTTAACCCATGAACCTCCAAATACGTGTTTTCTATACGTAGAAGCTTAATTTCCTTGGTAATTTCGTCGAAACCATGGTTGGGTATACGATTATCATTATAAGAAGACGACAAATACTCGTTCGTTAACTTTAATGTATACAAAAGTGCGTCTCTAGTTTTTAAAGGCTCTATTTGTAATACACTTTGGTTACCTAAAGGGGTAATACAAAGCTCGCTAACTTGTTGTAAAACGGTCGAGAATTCTAAATCTTGTAAGGTCTTTTCGTGAATATTAATCATTCTATAATTTAAGGAATCTATATTTTAAACAAATTTATAAACTATAGCTCTAAAAGTTAGATTAATTTTAACTTTTAATAAATTCTTTTTCTATTAATTTGTACAGCAACCAAACAAAATCTATAGATTACTTTTAAAACGACCCCATTATGAATTTTATAAAACGTGTATTATCTACCATAACAGGATTATTTATATTTTTATTTATATGCGTTGTAGGTGTACTAATTATTGTATTTATATCTAACAAAAACACCACAGATACTGTTTATGTAAAACCTAATACCGTTTTAAAATTAAAATTAGATTTCCCCATTAAGGACTACGCCGGACAAACAAAATTTAAAGATTTCGAGTTTACAATAGATCATAAAAAAAATGGCCTTTTCGATATCATAGGCGCCATAAATTTTGCAGCTACCGATGCGAAAATTAAAGGCATATCTATAGAAAACAACTTTATTCAAGCCGGTTTGTCGCAAACCAAAGCGTTAAGAGATGCATTAGTTAACTTTAAAGCTTCTGGTAAATTTATTAACGCTTACGCGGATATTTACACGCAGAAGGATTATTACCTATGTTCTGTTGCCGATACCGTTTACATTAATCCTGCAGGCATGATGGAGTTTAAAGGCCTGTATTCCGAACGTTTGTATTTTAAAGATTTTCAAGAAAAATCGGGATTAAAAATGGAAGTTATTCGTTTTGGTAAATACAAAAGCGCTGTCGAGCCGTATTTAACCAACACTATGAGTGCAGAAAATAGAGAGCAAATTTCTAAATACTTAAATAGCATTTGGGGGCAAATAAAAAAAGAAATTGCCATTAGTAGGCATACAACAGAACACCTACTAGACAACATTGCAGACAACCTATTGGCTAGAACACCAAGTCGTGCTTTAAAAAGCAAACTTGTAGATAAAATAGCATATCACGACCAATACATATCTCACTTAAAAAAAGCGACACATACTGCAAAAGACGAAAAACTTTCGCAAATTAATTTGTCAAAATATTTAAATTATGTGAGTCAAAAAGAGAAATCAAATACCAAAAATAAAATAGCTGTTATTTTTGCCGAGGGCGAAATTATATACGGCAAAGGTAAATTAGGCTCCATTGGGCATATAACCACAAACAAAGCCCTAAGGCAAGCCCGAAAAGATAAAAATGTTAAAGCTGTTGTTTTACGAATAAATTCACCAGGGGGTAGTGCCTTAGCCAGCGAATTAATATGGCGCGAAATAGAACTTACAAAAAAAGTAAAACCTGTTATCGTGTCTATGGGTAATGTTGCTGCTTCTGGCGGTTATTACATGGCTTGTAATGCTAATAAAATATTTGCACAACCTACTACTATAACAGGAAGTATTGGCGTTTTTGGCGTACTACCAAATGCTAAAAATTTAGCAGACCGTTGGGGTGTAAATGCAGAGCAAGTCATTACAAATAAAAACGCATTAACTTATAGTGTGCTAGAACCTTTAAACGACAACCAGCGGGGTTTTATTAAAGAAAGCATTATAGATATTTACGAGCTTTTTACACAGCGTGTTGCAACCGGAAGAGCTTTAGATATTAACCATGTAAAAGCCATTGCACAAGGGCGTGTTTGGACAGGAACAGATGCTTTAAACAATAAGCTTATAGATGAAATTGGAGGTTTAAGTGATGCTATACAATATGCTTCTAATCTGTCTAATACAGAAGATTATAAAATAAAAAAACTGCCAATTTTCGAGCAAGATATAGAAGAACTCATGGAGCAGTATGGCTTAATGCAATCCAAAGAAAATATTTTAATAAAAGAATTAGGAGTAGAGAATTATAAGGTGTTAAAAGAAATAAAAGCCATGTCTAAACGCAAGGGCATGCAGTTGTTATTACCCTATAATCTAGATATAAAATAAGTAAAAAACTAACCTAATAAATCCTCTATGGCAGTGAAAGATTTTGTTGCCACATGCGTGTATATTTCTGTGGTTTTGGTAGAGTTATGGCCTAGCAACATTTGTATATAACGTATATCGGTACCGTTTTCTAGTAAGTGTGTTGCAAAACTATGTCTTAGCATATGTGGTGTAACACGCTGACCTATACCTGCATGTGCCGCAGCATTTACAACTATTTTTAAAATACTAGAACTGCTAAATACACCTCTTGTTACCGGGTTTTCGAACAAATAAGTTTCTGGTTTGTGTTTTTTATAATAGTGTCTCAAATCTTCTAGTACGCTTTTATTTAAAACCGTATACCTGTCTTTATTACCTTTTGCTTGCTCTACCCGTACAAGCATGCGGTTGCTATCTATATCTTTAATTTTAAGATGCATAAGCTCACTACGCCTTAACCCAGAAGAATATAATAAACTAATAATACACTTATGTTTAATATTTTTTGTGGTGTTAATTATTTTTAAAACATCATGCTTAGATAGCACTTTGGGGAGTTTAAACTCTTTTCTAGGCCGCTCTACAGCGTAAAACCTATTAGGCATGCCCAGAACAATTTCGTAATAAAATTTAATAGCATTTATAGCTATATTTATGTAAGAGTTCGATCGGTTTTCTTTAATAAGCTTTTGTAAATACATCCTGATATCGTTTTCGTTAATATTTATTAGGGGTATGTCTTTATAGTAATTAATAAAAGACTCGAAACTAGACACATAACTTTTTACGGTATTATTGGCATATTTTTTTAATTCTAACTTTTGTAAATAGTCATCTGGGCAGCGCCTGTATGTTTTAGCTACCTGCCGCTCTTTTACCCATTGTACATTTGTTTTATAATTTTCATCGTTTAATTTCTTATCTTGAAAAAAATAATTGCAATTAATCCATGCAACCCCTCTAAATTTATTAAAAATAAGACTAACATTGGATGTGCTATTGGAAATATAAACCATATTATATGTCTTACTCCACCTTGGGTTGGGCAACTCTTTTATTAAGGCATGTATAACCTTATCAGAATTAAATTGCAAACCAATACAAGGCTTATCTTTAATTAAAAGATGCTTTAAAGTAATAAGTTTTTTTAATGGCATTTTTTATGTTAAAAATATTTATAAACGAATAACTTATTGTATATTAAACACATAGTATACGTTTAATATACGTGTAAAATACTTTTAGACATGAAGAAGTGTTGTTTATCCTGTAAAAAAGAACTTCAAGGAAGATCTGATAAAAAGTTTTGCGATAACCATTGTAAAAGTGCCTACCACTACAATAAATCTATAACAGGCGAGGCGAGGTTTTATAATAAAGTAGACAATCAATTAAAATTAAACAGGCGTATTCTAAAAAACTTTAATAAAGCGGGTAAAACCACAATAAAAGCGCAGGTTTTAATAGACCAAGGGTTTAATGCTAAGTTTTTTACACACTACTGGAAAAGTAATAGTAAAAACATTTACCTTTTTGTGTACGAGTATGGTTTTTTAAAAAAGACAGAAAACAATGTTGTAAAATACATTCTTATACAATGGCAAGATTACATGCTAGATACCTAAATTTGTTGCAATAAACCCCATATTAGTAGTCATGAATTTATTTAATCAAGACACACAAGAACGCAAGTTTATAAAAACATCTGTTAAAGATGGCGAACTTTGGTATATGGAACATTTTATGCCTTTAAACATAGCACAAACTTACTACAACACACTATGTAATACCATTACATGGAAACAAGAAACCATAACACTATATGGTAAAACACATACGGTACCCAGAAAAACGGCCTGGTACGGCAATAAAGGGACTACTTATAGGTATTCTGGAATTACACACGACCCAGAACCCTGGACCAAAGCTTTGTTAGATATAAAGAAAGTGATAGAACATGTTTTAAACAAGGAAACATTTAACAGCGTGTTATTAAACTTATACCGCAACGGTAATGATAAAATGGGTTGGCATGCAGACAACGAAAAAGAACTAGGTACCCACCCAACAATTGCATCGGTAAGCTTAGGAGCCACAAGACGTTTTGATTTAAAACACAAAACCGATACCAAACAAAAAATACAATTACAACTTAGCCCTGGCTCTTTAATAATTATGCGCGGTGCTTTACAACACCATTGGTTGCATCAAATACCAGCGCAAAAAAAAATAACCGATTCTAGAATAAATTTAACTTACCGAAATATTATTAAATAAGGCACAAAAAAAGGCGCGTTAACCTTTAAAATACATCGGTTTTTTTGATTTCTTTTTTAAAACAAAAAACCCATCTTACGACGGGTTTATAAATTTTACACTTAAAAAAAGCACATCTTATCTATCATATACAAAAGGTGTACTAAAGCGACGAAAAGTACCATCGGTAACAATAATTTCAATTTCGTAACGCGCTCCTTCCTCTAAAAAAACAGAAACATTATTGGTGTCTACAGGGTTTAGAAGCTCATTAAAATTTAAATCTAATTGGCCATTAACATGTACAATAAATGCATACTGTATAGCATCGCCATCTGGATCTGGTACGGGATCCCAAGTTAACTCGAAATTAACCGAGTCGTAACGAATAGAACTATGGTCTACAGGTTGCGGGGCACGGTTTACTACAGGTCGTGCTGGTACTGTAAATGCTAATTCTGGAGTTGTAACAACAACGTCATCTATAGATACTGCAGATATTTGCCAGCTACCTTGCGAAGAAAAATCTACAAGAGTGCTTACCCGTGTATCTGTTCCAGAATAAACCTGTCTACCATTTATACGCACACGATACGATACCGCATTAGCAACTTCTGGCCATGTAAAATCTACTTCGGCACGACTACCTACAATACGAGAAAAAGTACAAGGCTCGCCATTTGCTGGCGTTACCAAAGCTACATTTAAACTGTCTGGAACAATATTGATAGGTTCTGGAGTAGGCGAGCTAGAGGGACCGTCACTGCCGCCACAACACAACAATGTTAAAGACAGTAACATAAATAAACAAAATTGATATATTTTCATTGTTTTATTGTTTTATAATTTTTATTAATTGTTTAGTAGGTTTTCCTTCAAAGTACATAAAATTAATCCCTGCGTTAAAAGCATTGGGAGTTAACTGGTTGTATAAACCACTCCATATTAACTGCCCCATAGTATTAAATATAGAAATATTACCAGTATAATTTTTAACCGTTATATGTATTGTTTCGTTAGAAATTAGAGTAGGGTATACCACAATTTCTTTATTAGCTATTTGTAACAAGGTTTTACCTTGACAATCTGACGCACCTACAATGGCAATTTGCGATTGTGCCAATGCACGGTCTACAATAATATCGCCAGCTGCGGGGTCTATTTCGGTTAAAGTGTTATTTATAGCAATAAATAAACCGGGTAGTTTAGGGTTTTCTATGTGTATATTTTTTGATATATCTTCTGTAATTATTAAAGATAAGTTTTCTGCAGACGCAGGAGCTTCGGCAACCCTAAACTCAAAAGAAGTAGATATTCTCGTATTAGTGCCAGAACCTGTAAACACAGATACAAGGTAAGTACCTGGTGCATAACCCTCTGATAAGTTAAAAGTTGTGCCTGTTTGTAAATTAGATGCCGTTTCTATTACAGGAGAATTCGTTTGAAAAACAGCGCTACGTACCTCTATACTATACGTGTTATTTACGGTGTTAATATTTTCTATAGTTACTGTACCTAAGCTACCCGGGCACGCAGGGTTAGATACTGTAACATTAAAATTTAACGCGGGTAGGGCTAAAGCACAACCACGAATATCTACAGCAACACCTACTGGTGTATTTACACACTCGTCCTGTTGGTAAGTGCTAGAAATGTTTGGAATTTCTATGTAACCAGAAATATCTAGACCAGGAACATCTTGAATAACATTCTGGATATCCTCAGTAATACCATCAGCATCTCTATCTATATAATAAGAAACCAAACTTTCGCAAGCATCACCAATACCATTGGTGTTACGATCGGCTTGATCTTGGTTTGTAATACCTACGCAGTTGTCAAAAACAATAGGACCGTTGTTAACATTGATTTCAATAAATCCATCAACAACAATACCTGAAAGCTCAAGTATACCAACATCACTATCAGCAATACCATCAGCATCAACATCAGGATAAAAATCTA
>CALHCQ010000012.1 GCA_937936645.1 uncultured Algibacter sp. | reverse complement strand
ACACAGTTGTGAATAAATCCAACAAAACCATCACCTTCAGCATCAATATTCTCTTTAACTTTCCAGTTATCTTCTGGTAAAGGTTCAGAAAGTGCTAAGTAAAATTTAAAGTTAGGGAATTCTTTTTCTAATTCGTAGAAGTGCTCTAAGTAGAACAATTCACGTTTAGAACGACCACCGTACCAATACGTTACTTTACGACCTGTTTTTAATGTTTTGAATAAGTGATATAAGTGAGAACGCATTGGCGCCATACCTGCTCCACCACCAACGTAAAGCATTTCACTTTCAGATTCGTTGATAAAGAACTCACCATAAGGCCCAGAAATAGTTACCTTATCGCCTGGTTTTTGGTTAAATATGTAAGATGATGCAATACCAGGATTCACATCCATCCAGCCACCTTTTGCTCTATCGAAAGGAGGACATGCAACACGAACGTTTAACATAATCTCTCTTCCTTCTGCAGGGTAAGAAGCCATAGAGTAAGCACGTTCTATAGTTTCTGTATTTTTCATGACTAATGGCCAAAGCTTAAACTTGTCCCATTCTGCTTGAAATTTGTCTGGAGTTTCGTGCTCTTCAGGGTGTGCAGTAATATCCATATCCGAATACTTAACCTCGCATGGTGGTATTTCAATTTGAATATATCCACCAGCCTTGTAACCCATATCTTCTGGAATTTCAACCACAAATTCCTTAATAAAAGATGCTACATTATAGTTACGCACAACAACAGCTTCCCATTTTTTAATTCCAAATACTTCTTCTGGAATAGTAATGTTCATGTCTTGCTTTACTTTAACTTGGCAAGCTAAACGCGCACCATGTTGTAATTCTTTTCTTGTAAAGTGAGGTGTCTCTGTTGGTAAAGCTTCTCCTCCACCTTCTAGTACGTGACATTCACACTGAATACATGTACCACCACCACCACATGCCGATGGTAAGAATATTTTATTTCCACCCAAGGTAGATAATAAACTTCCACCTGAGGCTACTTCTATTTCTTTTTCTCCGTTAATCGTAATCTTTACAGGTCCCGATGGAGATAACTTTTGTTTTACAACTAATAACAATGCAACTAACAACAACGTAATAACTAAAAAAGCGACTACGGTTACTGTAATTGTTCCTAATGTACTTGCGGCTAATACCATGTTAATTATTAAGTTTAATATTGTTAGCTAATACTTCTTTTTTATCTACTGTAAGTTTTACCTCTGCAGTTTTGTTTTCTTTAGGAGCCTTTTCGTCTCCACCAGTTAACATTCCTCCAAAACTCATAAAACCAATAGCCATTAATCCTGTTATAATAAAGGTAATACCTAAACCTCTTAATGCAGGTGGCACGTTAGAATATCTTATTTTTTCTCTAATAGCAGCAATAGCTAAAATGGCTAAAAACCAACCAATACCAGAACCTACACCATAAACAGCAGATAAACTTAATGTTGGTATTTCTCGAGACTGCATAAATAACGAACCTCCTAAAATAGCACAGTTTACTGCAATAAGTGGTAAAAAGATACCTAATGAGTTATATAATGATGGTGAAAACTTCTCTACAACAATCTCTACCAATTGTACCATGGTTGCTATAGTGGCAATAAACATGATAAAAGATAAGAAACTTAAGTCGTAATCTACATATTCTTCACCTAACCAAGATAAAGCACCTGGTTGTAATAAATACTGATCTAATAACCAGTTTAAAGGTACTGTTATTGCTAATACAAAAATAACAGCAGCTCCTAAACCTACAGCTGTAGATACTTTTTTAGATACTGCTAGGTAAGAACACATTCCTAAGAAAGTGGCAAATACCATGTTATCTATAAATATCGATTTGAAAAATAATTCTATATGTTCCATATATTTTAATTTTTTGTAGCTTACTTGTCATTACCTAACAAGTAAACCATACAAATTAATCTTCTATTAATGATTCGTTTCTACTACGTTGTACCCAAATAATAATACCTACAACAATTAAAGCCATTGGCGATAATAGCATGAAACCATTATTCTCGTATCCTATGGCATAAAGGCCTGTTTTTTCTATTGGATCTCCTAAAACTTTAAAACCTAATAGAGTTCCAGAACCTAAAAGCTCTCTAAAGAAACCAACAATAATTAGTATTAAACCGTATCCTGCAGCGTTACCAATACCATCTAAAAACGATCTCCATGGCCCATTTCCTAAAGCAAAAGCCTCAAAACGTCCCATAATGATACAGTTCGTGATAATTAAACCTACAAATACAGACAAGGTTTTACTTAACTCGTAAGCATAAGCTTTTAATACCTGGTCTACAATAATTACTAAGGCTGCTACAACTACAAGTTGTACAATAATTCTAATTTTAGAAGGAATGATGTTTCTCATTAAAGAGATAACAACGTTACCTATACCTAAAACAAATAGTACAGATACAGCCATTACTATAGAAGCTTTTAGCTCTGCTGTAATTGCTAATGCAGAACATATACCTAATACCTGTATCGTAATTGGGTTATTGTCTGCTAATGGATCTGTAATTAACTTTGCGTCTTTTTTTGATAATAATCCCATTACTTAATTATTTTAAAGTTTCAAAATAAGATACATAAAGCTTTAAATCGCTTTTTATCATTGCCGATACTCCATTACCTGTAATGGTAGCCCCTGCAATAGCATCTACTTCGTTATCTGTTTTATCTGTATTCTTTGGATCGGCATTACCTTTAGCAACATCGATACCTTTAAATTTCCCGTTAGACATTAAATGCTCGCCAATAAAATCGTCCATAAAAAAACGTTGCGTAATGTTAGCACCTAAACCTGGTGTTTCTCCTTTATGATCGAAGTAAGCACCTTGTACAACCATATTTTTATCCATGGCTACATAAGCCCAAATAGCATCCCAAAGTCCTTTACCTCTAATAGGTGCAATGTAAAATGTTTTACCATCTTTCTCGCCTACCAATAAAGGTAAACGTCTTGCTTTTCCAGACTTGGCTCTAGTTTGTTCTTTTTTTACATCTATAAGGTAAGCTTCATTATCTTCTGTTACTTTTCCAGACTCGATAATTAATTGCTTTTTAATGTACTTTTTAAATAATGCAGGAGCATCTGTTGTAGATACAAAATTAGCACTACTCTCGTCGTTTTCGTTAACACCCATAGCATACAAAATATTTTGTTGCTTTTCTAGACGTTTATTTTCTCCAATATTTGGCTTTAAAGAAGATGCTGTAAATGCTAACAATGCACCTACCAATAACACCATTCCTATAGCAAATATTATAGTATATGAATTTTTATCTGTTCTATTTTCCATTGTTAGGCAGTTTTAACTTTTAAACGTTTCATTCTTTTCTTAACATTACCTTGCACTACATAATGATCTATAGTTGGAGCAAAAACATTCATTAATAGAATGGCTAAGAAAACTCCTTCTGGATAAGCTGGATTAAATACTCTAATCATAATAGAAATAAAACCTATTAAAAATCCGTAAATCCATTTTCCTTTATTCGTTTGAGAAGCCGTTACAGGATCTGTTGCCATAAAAACAGCACCAAATAATATACTTCCTATAATTAAATGTTGCCAGAAAGGCACACTCATTAATCCAAAGAATTTACTAGATTCTGTTATCCAACCAGAACTTACAACGCCATTAAATACAAGCCCCATAGTTAAGGCACCTATTAATGTAGACACAATAATTCTCCAGCTTCCAATTTTTGTAAAAATTAAAAATAACGCTCCTATAATGATTAGAAACTTAGAAGTCTCTCCAACAGATCCTGGTATTAATCCCCAAAACATGTCCATATAATCGTAAGCAACGCTGTTATTTTGAGCATAAGCACCTAGAATTGTTTCTCCAGATATAGCATCTACGTTTTGACCAGCAGCAATCATTTGATCGCGTTCTACAGCACCATGTACCCATACTTTATCTCCAGACATCCATGTTGGATATGCAAAGAATAAAAAGGCTCTTATGGTTAATGCTGGGTTAAGAATATTCATTCCTGTACCCCCAAAAACTTCTTTACCTATAACAACACCAAATATTACTGCTACAGATAGCATCCATAAAGGAATATCTACAGGTACTATTAACGGCACTAACATTCCTGTTACTAAGTATCCTTCTTCTACCTCGTGTCCTTTAATAATTGCAAATAAAAACTCTATAGCTAAACCAACACCATACGACACAATAACTAATGGTAACACTTGCCATAAACCTACAATTAGGTTATCTAATGTCCAGAATGAAGCTCCTAAAAAACCATGAGCAGATTCTATTTCTCCTAAGGCTAAGTAGTGTTGATATCCGGCATTAAACATACCAAAAACTAAACAAGGTATTAAAGCCATAATTACCGTATTCATGGTACGCTTTAAATCATCGGCAGCTTTAATGTGAGTACCATTATGTGTGGTTTCATTTGGCAAAAACAAAAACGTATGCAATGCATTAAATGCTGGCAACCATTTTTTGTCTTTATTTTTCTCCTTAAAATTGTGTAAATTTTCTTTTAAACCCATTACCCTATTTCTTTAAGCATTACATCTAAACCTTTTCTAATAATATCTTGATGTGGTTGTTTAGACACACAAATAAATTCTGTTAAAGCAAAATCTTCTGGTGCAACTTCGTACATACCCAAAGCTTCCATTTCATCTAAATCTTTATACATGCAAGCCTTTAATATTTGCATTGGATAAATATCTAAAGGAAATACTTCCTCGTAGTTACCTGTAGTAACAAAGGCACGGTGTTCACCATTTGTATTTGTATTTAAATCGTATTCTTTATTTGGTGATAACCAAGAAAACGTTAAAGCTCTTGTGGTAGACACTTTGTTAAAAACAGGTTTGTTCCATCCAAAAAACTCATAATCGTCGCCTTCTGGTATTACAGTAATTACATTACTGTAATAATCTAGACTTCCGTCTGGTTGTACTTGCTTACCGCTTAAAACATTGCCAGATATAATTCTAGCATTAGCGTCTTTAGCAATACCTTTATCGTAAACTATAGTAGCAACTTCTGCTCCTATTTTAGTTTTAAAATATCTTGGTTTCTCTACTGCAGATCCCGCTAAGGCCACAATACGCTCGGCATTAAATCGACCTGTTAATAACAGCTCCCCAATAATAACCAAATCTTGAGCATTAACTGTCCAAACAACTTCTCCTTTATTAACAGGATCCACCTTGTTTATTAACGTTCCAACGTTACCAGATGGGTGTGGTCCAGAAACAACATGTTTGGTTACACCTGTTAAGCTCGCAAGAGGTGACTTTGTACCTTTCCCTGTAGAAACATGTACTTTACCTTCTGTTAATTTAGACAATGCCGTTACTGCAGCTTGAAGCTCGGCTTCTTTACCTGCAAGTGTAAAATCTAAATCGGCTGCTAGTGGTGCCGATGCATATCCAGATATAAAAATAGCTTTTGGTGCTTTATCAGGATTAGCAATAACATCGTAAGGACGTTGTTTAACAAATGGCCAACAACCCGAGTTTAACAAGATCTTTTTAACATCTTCAGCATTAGCAGAAGCTAAGTTAAAAACACCATGTTCTTGGTAAGATTGTTGCTTATCTGCTTGAATTTTTACAGATAAAATTTTACGTTTTTCTCCACGAGCAATCTCTATAATCTCTCCTGACACAGGCGAAACAAACTTTACGTTTTCGTTAGACTTATCGTAAAACACAGGATCTCCTGCTTTTACTTTAGCTCCAACCTTAGATATTAACTTAGGAATAACGCTATGGAAATCTTCAGGCCTTAAAGTATAAAAGTTGCTTACAATAGCCTCTTCAGAGGTTCTCTCGGCTGCACCTTTAAGTTTAATGTCTAGACCTTTTTTAATGCGAATGTCGTTTGACATAGTTTTTTTATTGAAGTTAGTTGTCTAAAAATCTATGCAAAAATACGAATTAATACCTAAAACTACATTTTATTTGCGAAACCCATATTATTTATAATCAATATAAATAATGTGTTAAAAAATGAAAACACAAAATCTATATTACATTAATAAGTTACTTTATTATAAGGCATAATTTTTGTTTATATTTACTTAAAAGCTAAAAATGAAAACCACCTCTGTAAACATTTTACTCCTATTTTTAACAACTTTTGTTTTGCAGGCTCAAGTTCAAGAAACTCAAGAACCCGATTATATAAAAACAATAAAATTTAGAAGTAACACGCCTCAAAGCGAACTACCTGTTTTGGAGTTAGGAGAATATCTTGTTCTAGAATTTGACGCCCTAAATGGTGATGAAGCAGATTATTACTACACTATAGAACACTTTAATTACGATTGGACACCATCGGTTTTAATGAAATCGGAATATTTAGACGGCTTCGACAAACAACGTATTCGCAACTACGAAAACTCATTTAACACCTATCAAATTTATTCGCATTACACGTTAACTATACCTAATCAATTTACCAGACAGCTTCTAGTAAGCGGCAATTACATGATTAAAATTTATAATGATGATGATAACATTGTTTTTTCTAGAAAATTTATGATTTTTGAAAACAATACCAATGTTGGGTTAAATATAAAACGATCTAGAAATATAAAATATCTAGAAACCAAACAACGTGTAGATATAAAAATCGCATCGAACAGCATGCAATTTAACAACCCTAAACAAACCGTTAACGTACTTATAGTACAAAATAATAATTTAAACACAGCTATATCTGGACTAAAACCACAATTTACAGTAGGCAACAGTTTAATATATAGATACGACAACGAAACAAGTTTTTGGGGCGGAAATGAATATCTTGCTTTTGAAAACAAAGACATTAGAGCAGCAAATACAGGTGTAAGAGCTACCGACTTAAACGACGTATACCACAGCTACTTGTTTGCTAACTTTAGAAGAGCCAATAAACCATACACCTACAACCCAGACATTAATGGTAATTTTTTAATTACAGCACTCGACGCAGAAAATATTGATATTGAAGCCGACTATGCTTGGGTACACTTTGCCTTAATAGACGAGCCTGCACTAGAAAACAAAACAATACATGTCTATGGGAATTTTAATAATTATGCGATTAACGAAACAACCCAACTTATATACAACCCAGAACAAAACCTACACACCTGCAGTTTATTATTAAAACAAGGGTTTTACAATTACAAATACATTGGCGTCACCCCTAATAACACTATAAATGAGGGCGCTATAAGTGGGAACTTCTACCAAACCGAAAACAATTACAAAGTACTTGTATATTACAAAGATTTAGGCGCTAGATACGATAGAATTGTAGGTTTTGGAGAAACGAGCTCTTTAAAGATATCTAATTAAAATTATAATTCGTTTAAACTAGATTAAACACGTTTAAGTATTAGACTAAAAAAATAATATTCACTATTTTTGTAATAGAACCACTCTATATCAATACAGTAAAGATGGTACAACAAATAACTCAAGGTATAAAAATATCGGTAAAGACAAATTTTGAAGGCACATTTTATAGAGACAATAAAATATGCTTTGCTTTTGGCTATACGGTACATATAGAAAACCAAAGTAAAGACAGCGTGCAACTTATTTCTCGCCATTGGGAAATAATGGACGCCTTAAATAATATAGAATTTGTTGACGGAGATGGTGTTATTGGCTTAAAACCTGTTATACCGCCTGGGCAATCTCATGTATATTCTTCTGGATGCTTATTAGCCTCACCTTTCGGTGCTATGCTAGGTCATTACAATATGATTAATTTTAGTACTACTAGTAAGTTTAAAGTAGATATTCCAACCTTTAAACTTAGCGCTCCTTTTGCTCAAAACTAAGCATCTTTTAATTAAAACGAAAGTGGCTCTTTTAACGTAAAATTATATTTTTTTCCTGACTGCTCAATATTAAAGAATTTACAATTTGAGTAATGCACAAATTGATAATCTATATTAGGGTTAAATGATGCATCACTTACAACAAAAACAGCATCAACATCTACGTGTCCATAAGGCGAAATACGCCTGTAACGGTATTCATTTTTTACATCTGTTTCAAAAATCTCAAACCAAGCTCCTGCAGCTATACCAGATAACCACTGCGCCTTGCTACTTAAACCTTCTACTTTCTTAGGTTTTAAAGACCCTATTAAATTTGGTTTGTGATCTTTTAACCGATCTATAAAACAAGTTAAATTCTCCTTTCGTTGAGAACCTTTATACGCAATTACATCTCCTGCTTCAGAAACCTGAAAACAATGTTTTTCGGTATTAGATAACAACACATTACCAACGGTACTTGGTGTAAACCATTTTGAGTCTTCTAACTTCTTTTTTATAACCGTGTTGGTTACAGACTGAATTAAGGTATCGGTTACAAAACGGGCACAATTTGTTGCCTCGTTCATAAATGCAGCATAACGTATAAAATGCCTGTTTTGCATATGGGTTATGTAACGTCTTGCAGCATCATAATTTACAGATGCACAAACCGATGCTACCAACCTGCCATCTCCATGTGTTAATTTAGGATGTGTGGCTAGAAACTCTAATATCGCATCTATATTTACAATCTTGTTATTTTTTATGATTGCTTTTAAAGGAAAATGAAGTTCACGGTCTGTATCTCGACCTCTTACCCTACCAAAAGGCTCTGAAGTTATATAACGACCAAAATCATGATATTCTAAAACTCCAGTCTCTTTTTCTATTAATACCAAAGCAGCATGACCTGCTCTTATGTAGTTTTTTTTTCCAATACCAATAAATCTTAGTAATGGCGAATACCACTCTTCTGCTACCATAACTATGGTATCAGGATATGCTAATGTTAAAATAATACCTGTACTACTCATTTACTGCCTGTGCAACCTTAAACATTTTACTTGTTACAGCACCATTAACAAGACTTTCAAAACGCATCGAAACCTCATCATTGGTTTTATTTATTTGAGTAATACTCGTGGTTTTTACATGTCCTCTATCCATAACAGTCCCGTAGTCAAGATTATCTCCCCCTGCAGATTTATGAAAATTTAATATGGCTTCGTTATTAAAATCGTTATCACTTTTAAAACCATCAAACCAAGCTAAACGTTCTGTCCTCATAGTGCTAGAGTATAAGGTTGAAGACGACCATATTTTTGGTTCTAAAGGTAATTGCGTAACATGCTTTACTGCTCCGTCCCATATTAACTCAAAAAACCTAAGAGATTTATTCCAATCGGCAATAACTACAGTAAATGGCTCTATTTCTTCTAAATTGTAATTACTTAGAGTATTATCTATGTCGTTGGCAAGCATTAAATCTTTAACAACAACACCTCTACTTTGTCTGTATTTGGACTTACGCACATGTTTTTCGAAGCCTCCGTTTAGTAGACACACCACTCTATTTTTACTACTTATACCAACCCAAGTACCTCCTCCTACTTCGTCTTTAGGAAACAACAAATTAGTCTTTTCTATATTGTAAAATTGTGGTGTTAACGAAATTCGATTTGGCGCTTCGTCACGATTAGATGTTAAAATAAAATCATCTTTCCCCTTTGGAATAATAGTTACTGTACACATTAACGGATAGTCTATAATAGAAGCGGCAACTTACAAAAAATAAATAAAACTAAATAACCTTTTGTAATTAAGTTAAGAACAAGGAAGTATGAAACAAATACATTATTTTAAATTTCATTTTTTCTGTAATCTACATCTATAGTAAACCAAAATGTAGACCCTAGTCCTTCTTCACTTTTCAAATACACATTTCCTCCTAGCATTTCTATGTAAGCTTTTGCTATTGTAAGCCCAACACCTATACCATGTAATGCATTTCTATTTTTATAATCTACCTGATTAAAAGTACTAAAAATAGATTTAAAATCGCGTTTATTTATACCTATACCCGTATCTTTTATATAAAATGCTATTTGTTTTTTATCAAAGCGTTCACACAATAATTCTACACTGCCGCTTTTAGTATATTTTATAGCATTACTTATTATATAAGTTAAAATAGCGTCTATTTTTTTCCTATCAGATCTTATAAAACTATCCTGTATTTCAATATTATTCTTTTTCTTAAAAAAGATGTTTTTTTCACTCGCTTTAGGCAGTAACTTTTGGTGAACCTCATCTGTAACATGTGTTATATTAAAAGTGCTTACAGTAACACTAACAAGATTAGATTCTATTTTAGAAACATTAATAATATCAGTCATTACACTTATTAATTGCTCACTGCTATTTGTAATAATATTTAAATAATCTTGATATTGCTTATCATTAGTATTATACGATTTCAAAAAATTAGCACAACCTAAAACACCATACATAGGTGTTCTTATTTCGTGATTCATATTTGCTAAAAATGCCGTTTTTAAACTATCAGATTTCTCTGCTTTATTTTTTGCTTCAATAATACTTTTTTGTTTATCTGTAAGCTCTAATTTTAAATCGTTAGCTTTAGAAAGCGCTTTTTCTAATTGCCTTAATAAAAATGACACAGATATTATAGCCAACAAATTAAATAAAACATTATTGACAACTGTAATAACTAAAAAACATAAAATCCTCATCTTTAAAAGCTGGCAAAGCAAGCAGCTCAAAATAAATATTTACTAACAATAAAACATAAAAAACAACACTTACAAAAACAGCATTAAAAGCAACTGTACGTCCACTGTAAAGCGTCATTAAAACGGTAATTAATAAAATTAAATTATCTCCATTTCCTTTTAAACCCAAAATAGTTACTACAGAAAAAGCGAGTGTTAAAAAATTAATAGAAAACACGCTCTTTCTAAACTCAAAACTCATGGTTTTATTAAAAATTATAAATAACAAAATAATTAATGCTGCTGTACTCATAGCAAAAATTAAGTCGTAATCTTTTAACAATACAACAACCGAGGTTAATATGTAAGATGGTATACCAAACAAAAGTGTTAAAAGCAATATGGAAACAAAAAGCTTGTCTCTAAAATAAGACGCTTCATCTTTACCGTTTCTTTCAAAAAAACGGCTATACCCTATATATTTTTGTATATAATACTTCCAGTATTTGTTAAGCATAAATGAATAGCAAGTTATGATGCTTTTCTAAAACTAAAGATAATCTTACTAAAAAGCTAATTATTTTTCATCTATATTAAAACTCATTATATATATTAAATGTTTTATTTTTGTTAGGAACAGAAAAACATAAAGCTTTGTATAATTATAAGTTAACTAAAGCATACGCACAACAACTAGACAAAGAAGACCCTTTAAATAATTACAAAAAGCTATTTCATATACCAAAAAACAAGAAAGGCGAACCGTTAATTTACATGACAGGAAATTCACTAGGCCTACAGCCCAAAGCAACAAATAGTTACGTAAATCAAGAACTACAAGATTGGGCACAACTAGGTGTAGAGGGGCATTTTGAAGCAAAAAACCCTTGGTTATCTTATCATGAATTGCTAACAGATAACATGGCACATGTTGTTGGTGCAAAACCTAGCGAGGTTATTGTTATGAACACCTTAACAACCAACCTACACCTTATGATGGTGTCTTTTTATAAACCCACACCAAAACGCTATAAGATACTTATAGAAAGTGACGCCTTTCCATCAGACAAATATGCTGTAGAATCGCAATTGCGCCACCACGGGTATAACGATAAAGAAGGGCTTGTTTTATGGAAACCTAGACCAAACGAAAATCTTTTAAGACACGAAGATTTAGAAATCATTTTAAAAGAACAAGGCGAAGAAATTGCCTTAATAATGGTTGGAGGTGTTAATTATTATACAGGGCAATTTTTAAACTTAAAACACATTACTGCATTGGGGCATGCGCATGGCTGTACTGTAGGTTTCGATTGTGCGCATGGGGCCGGAAACGTCCCTTTAAATCTTCATGAGTCTGGTGCCGATTTTGCTGTTTGGTGTACCTACAAATATCTAAATGCAGGACCCGGTAGCCTTGGCGGCTGCTTCGTACACGAGCGACATGGCAACAATAAAGCACTAAATCGCTTTACAGGCTGGTGGAGCCACAATAAAAAGACACGTTTTAATATGCGTGGCGAATACGACCAACTGCCTGGTGCAGAAGGCTGGCAGTTAAGTAATCCGCCAATTCTTTCTATGGCCGCTATAAAAGCATCTTTAGACATTTTTAACCAAGTAGGCATAGACCAATTAGTAATAAAGTCTAGAAAACTAACGCTTTATTTCGAATTTTTATTAGAACAATTTACAAACGACACCATACAAATTATAACACCTAAAATACCAGAAGAACGTGGTTGCCAATTGTCTATACAAGTAAACGATGCTAATAAAAGCTTACATAAAAAACTAACCCAAAATGGTATTATAACAGACTGGCGAGAGCCCAATGTTATAAGGTGTGCACCTGTACCTTTATACAACACATATCTAGACATATTTAATATGGTAGAAATACTAAAAAAAATACTAAGCTCTAACTAAACCTAATTTACGCTTACGCGGATTATATGAACAATACCCAACACATTACTATTATAGGAGCAGGACTTTGCGGAAGCCTATTAGCATTACGTTTGGCACAGCGCGGCTATCATATTACTGTTTATGAAAAACGTCCTGACTTAAGAAAATCAGATATTAGCGCAGGCCGGTCCATAAATTTAGCATTTTCTAACCGAGGTAATAAAGCCATAAAACTTGTTGGACTTGAAGCACAGGTAAAAGCGCTATGCATACCAATGTACGGGCGTATTATTCATGATAAAAAAGGACAAACCTTCCAATCTAACTACAGTGGCCGTAAACATGAGTACATAAATTCTATATCTCGTACCGATTTAAATAGTTTACTTTTAAACGAAGCAGAAACTCATAAAAATGTAACCATACATTTCAATCAAAAATGTAATCATGTCGACTTTAAAAACACAACAGCAAATTTCACCAATTATATAACAAAAGCAGAGCATAGTGTAAAAAGCGACACTATTATTGCTACAGATGGTGCGGGTTCTATACTGCGTAAAAGTTATTATTTAAAAAAAGCTTTTTTGTTTAGTTTTTCTCAAAACTACTTAACCCATGGCTATAAAGAGCTTCATATACCACCAAGTAGTAATGGTAAATATAAAACAACAAAAAACGCTTTACATATATGGCCTCGTGGCGATTTTATGCTTATTGCATTACCTAATCTAGACGGCAGTTTTACGGTAACACTATTTTTAAGCTATGCTAAAGGAGTTTATAATTTTAACAATCTAAACACCCCAGAGCTTGTTAATTCTTTTTTTAAAACCGAATTTCCCGACGCTTTGGCACTTATGCCTAACCTAGCAATTCATTTTTTTAAAAATCCCACAGCACCTTTGGGCACTATAAAATGCGCACCATGGCACTACAAAGGTAACACATTGTTAATGGGAGATGCAGCACATGCTATTGTACCATTTTACGGGCAAGGCATGAATGCCTCTTTTGAAGATGTGTATGAATTTGATAAAATACTAGAACAGCACAGTAATAATAATTGGGAAGCCATTTATGCAACTTATCAAGACAAGAGAAAAAAAGATACCGATGCTATTGCCAATTTGGCCATAGATAATTTCCATGAAATGAAAGATCATGTTGCCAGACCCATTTTTAAGGAAAAACGAAAACTAGAAATGGCTTTAGAAGAAACGTTCCCTAAACAATACGCTTCAAAATATGCTTTAGTTACATTTAACGAGCATATAGGTTATCACGAAGCCATGACAAAAGGTAGAGCTCAAGACAAAGCTCTATTAAATTTAATTGCAAATAAAGATATTAATTATAACGAACAATTAAATAAAGAGGATTTAAACACGATACTTGAAAAAGTTAAAACCGAAACAGATCGTATTTTACAAAAAGATAAAATTGCAGGCTTTTAAAAACAAAGCCTGCAGTATAAACTATTGCTTAATAAGTTTTTTACAAAACGAAGTATTATCATCTTGATTTACAAAACGCACCAAATACAGTCCCGAAGGGTTATTAGACAAATCTACTTTTAATGCCGACGATGCTGTATTATACGTTTTAACAACACGCCCCATAACATCGGTTACAGTTACAAGGTAACGCGTATTTAAACCCGATACTGTTGCAGTATTAAAAGTAGGATTAGGAGAGACAATAACCTTTTGAGTATTTACGACGTTGTTATTTACACCTGTAGATAACGTTGAGCAACTTGCACTAGTAGATGACATAAGCTCGACTTGATCTACATAAGTCATATTCCAATTTTTACTGATTTTTACAGTAACAACACGAACCCCTTCTGGTATTACAACCACACCTTGAACTTTATTGTTTTTATTAGATTTTGTAGAGATATTTAAAAGCACTTTATCCCCATCCAGTATTTGCCCTTTTAAGGTAGCAGCTCCTTTTGTTGGGTGGTTATTAGCATATATACCAGAGTTTCCATTTCTGTTTTGAATACGACCTAAAAAAGAAAAATCGTAAGTTAGACCTGGTTCTACTACAACATCTTGAGAAATAAATCTACTGGCATTTTCGCCTTGTAAATGACCATATTTAGACCCTGCAACAACTGGGTTTTCGGTTGCCTGAAGCTTCGTGTTTTCATGATTAGTTCGCCAAACAAAATCTTGTTTATACGTATGCTCGAAATTGTTATTATGCACCACATTACAACTCGATAAATTAGCAGAGGTATCTTCTTTCCATACTCGAATATAATCGACATAGGCATTAGTTAAAAAACCTATTGGTGCGTCTATAAAGTTTTTAGATCCTACAGGAAAACCAAAACTTGCCCCATTAGATAACCAAAGGTATTCTTTGGCTTGAGGAATCCATAATGGAGCGGCGTAAGTAACCATTAATTTGCCGTCGTAATATATTTTCATGAAATTTGGTGTCCAATGTAAACCCCAAATATGGTAACCTTGATGAATTTTTGGTGTATCGAAACGCTTGGTGTTAGATTGATGGTGCGCCCCGTAACCATCTATATGAACAACGGACTTGGTAAAATCGCCTACCCAAGCAGACTCGAAAACATCTATTTCGGCACCATCCATACCTGTTCCATCTATATTCCCCATATTATTACCTTGCAACCATAATGCTGTATGTGTGCCTTTGGTAGCATCGGCAATTTTAATTCGAGCTTCTATGTAACCGTATTTAGACTCGTATTTATTTTTAGAGTTTATAGAACCACAATACATGGTGTTGGCGTCATGTTTTTCTACTTTTAAAACAAGATTACCCGATTTTAAGGATACGTTTTCTTTTCTCCACCACCAGTCTGTAATACTTAAGTTGGGCCTAGGCGCTCTACTTTTTGAACTCGTTAGAGCGGTCCATTTGGATTGATTTAAATTCTGACTATTAAATTCGTCACTAAAATCTAACGTCCAGTTAGATCCTATATTGGAATTGGTTGGCAATATGTTTCTTTGAGTATTAACGTCGATTTGCGCTTGCGTTAAAAAGGTTAATAAACAGATAATAAATGGTAAAGTTGTTTTCATGTGTTATACATTATTTGTCTTACTTTATAAGTCTAGTTAAGAGTAAGGGTTAGGTTTTATTTAGTTTTCGTCTTTTTTAATATACTTTTTTTTACACCTAGGCTAGCTTATTTTAGTTGTAAGACTAGAAAAAAAAGCTAATCGCCCATTTTTACAAGTTTTTTTTAAGATTGTTATGATGAATTTAGCTTTTTTATTCGAGCTTAATTGTACTTTTTAAACAACATAATTATTTAATTTAACTTATAACAAGTTGCTTTAATGTTATTTAAATAATTGTTATTTTTAGCTCTAATAAATTATAATCGTTTTTAATAACGAACTGTTGCGTGAGGGATTGATGCGGCATC
>CALHCQ010000011.1 GCA_937936645.1 uncultured Algibacter sp. | reverse complement strand
ATAGATACTCATAACCCAGACGAAATAGCTATAGAAGCCCCTTTTTTTGGTAAAAACGTACAAAGTATGTTAAAATTGGGACGTGCACAGGGCGTTGCCATGGCTGCCGGTTTAAGTAGGGAGATACCCATTACAGAGTATTTGCCAAAAAAAATAAAAATGGCTGTTACAGGTAGTGGTAGTGCTAGTAAAGAGCAGGTTGCAAAAATGCTACAAAGCTTACTAAGCTTAAAAACCTTACCCAAAAATTTAGATGCAACAGATGGCTTAGCAGCTGCAGTGTGTCATTTTTATAATTCAAATAGAGTATCTGTTGGTAAAAGTTATACCGGTTGGGCTAGTTTTGTTAAACAAAATGCCGATAAAATAGGTAAGTAATAAAACGTATGGCAGGTATTTATATTCATATTCCGTTTTGTAAACAAGCGTGTTTTTATTGTGATTTTCATTTTTCTACATCGTTAAAAAATAAAGACACCATTATTGCTGCTATTATAAAAGAACTAGAGCTTAGGCATGAAACATTTACTAATACGACTGTAGATACCATATATTTTGGAGGCGGCACACCAAGTTTGCTTAGTAATGCAGAATTAGAATCTATTATAGATGCCATATATAGTAACTTTACGGTGCACTTAAACCCAGAGATTACTTTGGAGGCCAATCCTGATGATTTAACACCGCGTCGTATAGAGCAATTATCTAAAACACGAATAAATCGTTTAAGTATAGGGGTTCAGTCTTTTTTCGAGCCACATTTAAAACAAATGAATCGAGCTCACAACGCTAAAGAAGCCAAAACCTGTTTAACTTATGCAACCCGTTATTTTAACAATATTACTATAGATTTAATATATGGCATACCTGATATGACCATGGGGCAATGGCAAGAAAATTTAGATATTGCTTTAAGTTTTAACGTTAATCACATATCTAGTTACGCATTAACTGTAGAGCCTAAAACGGCTTTAGATCGTTTTGTGAAAACAGGGAAATACCCACCAATAGACGATACATTAGCTTTAGCGCATTTTAATTATTTAATTAAAAAAACAGCCGAAGCAGGTTTTGTGCATTACGAGATTTCTAATTTTGGTAAAGAACATTATTTCTCAAGGCACAACACAGCTTACTGGCAAGGTAAGCCATATTTAGGCGTGGGCCCGTCGGCACATTCTTTTAGTGAAACAACACGCCGTTGGAATATTGCTAATAATACTAAGTATATAGAGGCTATTACAAATAATAAATTACCTAGTACGGTAGAGCATTTAAGTGTGCAAGATCGCTATAACGAATATATTATGACGGGGTTAAGAACCATTTGGGGGGTGTCTTTATCTAAAATTGAATCTGATTTTGGCGTAGATTATGTTACTTACCTAAATAAACTATCTCAGCCTTATATAGACAAAGGACTGCTAATTTCTGTAGTACAAAATATAGAAAATAAGCAAGAACAGGTTTTAAAGACGACAAATAAAGGTAAGTTTTTAGTTGATGGTATTGCGTCTCAACTATTTAAGATTTGATTATATTTGAGTATGATAACGACCATACACTATAAATCTAAAAAAATTCAAATAGACCTATCTAAGCCTCTAGATATATCTATAGCTATAGGAAGTCCTAATCAGCAAGTTTTAGCATGGTATACTAAAAATCCAAAAATAGAGCCTGTAAAAAATAACGATTGGGTAGGAAGTGTAGAGCAAGGTGCTTGTGTAAACTTTAACAATATTTTTTTTAATCCGCATGCACATGGTACACATACCGAATGTGTGGGGCATATTACAAAACAAGCAGTGTCTATAAACGCCTGTTTAAAACAGTTTTTTTTTATAACAGAGCTTATTACTGTTGCTCCAGAAACTTTGGGTGACGATCTTGTAATATCAAAAAAACAGTTACAATTTGCCTTAGGTAACAAAAAACGAGACTCTGTCGTTATTCGTACATTGCCAAATACAAATCAAAAATATGGGGCGCAGTATTACAAAACCAACCCACCATATTTGTTAGAAGAAGCAGCCATTTATTTAAAAGAAAAAGGGGTTAAGCATTTGTTAATAGATTTACCAAGTGTAGATAAAGAAGAGGATCATTGTAAACTACTGGCACACCGCGCTTTTTGGAATGTTAGTGGTGTCGTAAGAACCGATGCTACAATTACAGAGCTGGTTTTTGTACCAAATACTATTAATGATGGGAGTTATTTGTTAAATTTACAAATAGCTCCTTTCGAGAATGATGCAACACCCAGTAAGCCTGTGTTGTATAAAATTGAAAATTAGTCGAAACTTATGGAAGCTTTTTTAGGAATAATAATAGGAGCGTTAGCAAGCTTAGGTGTTGTCACCTATTTTAAAGCTGTTAAGAAAAAATCGTTAGTAAACGAGCAGTCGGTATTACTACTAGATAAAATAAAAAAAGTATGTAAATTTATAACTGTAGAAGGCGACTTTGCCGAAATATACCAATACGAAGATGTTAAAGAACGTTTTTTAAAAATGGTATCCAGTAAAAAAAAGGCCTTAGTTGTTATAAAAGCTAAAGCGCATATAGGCTACGATTTGTCTAAAATAACCTTAAAACCAGATACGGCTAATAAAACCATTATAATAGAGCATTTCCCACAACCAGAAGTATTATCTATAGAGACCAATTTAAATTATTACGATAAATCGGAAGGGCTTTTTAACAAGTTTGAAGCATCAGATTTAACAGGCTTAAACCAAGAAGCAAAACAGCATATTTTAGATAAAGTACCAGAGAGCGGCTTAATACAAGTAGCGCAAAAAGAAGCTCTAGAAACTATTTTTTTAATAGAGCATATTGTAGAAACTATAGGTTGGCGCTTAGACTACACAGCATTAAATATTAGCGAAAGTGTAGCAAAAAAAATAGAGGCTTAAAATACTATTTTAATAAGAACACCCTTATGGATATTCAATTTATTAGAGATTATTGTTTAAATAAAAAAGGTGTAACCGAGCATTTTCCTTTTAACAACGATGCTTTAGTTTTTAAGGTTCTAGGGAAAATGTTTGCTTTAACTTCTGTTAAATCTTGGGAGACCGCTACTGCCAGTATAAATTTAAAATGCGACCCCGATTATGCACAAGAGCTTCGTGCGGAATATAATAGTATAGAGCCTGGATACCATATGAATAAGAAACATTGGAATATTGTAAGGATTTTTAAAGGCGAATTGTCTCCTGCTTTTATTATGGGTTTAATAGACCACTCTTACAACATGGTTGTTAAATCGATGTCTAAAAAAATGCAAAATACTATTTTGTAAAGCAGCTTTTAGTCGTTTATAAATTATTAAGCTGTATTATTGCAGTCTTAAAATACTACAAATGAGTTTAGATAGAGCTTTAAATAAAAGGGCAGATGGGCAGTGCGAATTATGTACAAGTAAAGAACATTTAGAAGTTTACACCTTAGCACCAATAAAGGATAAAAGTTTAAATAGATCTTTAACAGCCTGTAAAGTTTGTAAAGACCAAATAGAAAACCCCGACCGTACAGATGCTAACCACTGGCGTTGTTTAAACGATAGCATGTGGAGCGAACATGAGCCTGTAAAAGTTGTGGCATGGCGTATGCTTTCTAGATTACGAAAAGAGGGTTGGCCGCAAGATTTGTTGGATATGTTATATTTAGAAGATGAGGTTTTAGATTTTGCAAAAACAACCGGAGAGGGCGAGGATGCTGAAGATAAAGTTATACATCGCGATGTAAATGGTGTTGTTTTAAACACAGGAGACTCTGTTGTGCTTATTAAAGATTTAAAAGTTAAAGGATCTAGCATGGTTGCCAAACAGGGTACGCCGGTTAGAAACATTCGTTTAGATCGCGATAACGAAAAATATATAGAAGGGAAGGTGGGCCCAACCCAAATAGTTATTATTACAGATTATGTAAAGAAAACTTAATAGTTAAAAGTCGTTTTATATTTTATATAAAGCGGCTTTTGTTTTTAGGCCTTTTTAGATCGAATACTTTCTATAACGACTGTAGCTAAAATTAAGGTTCCTCCAATAAAAGTTTTTAGTGTTGGTGTTTCGTTTAGAAATAAAAAAGCCATTATTATTCCGCAAATAGGTTGTACGCTACCAATAATACTAGCGGTACTTACAGAGAAAAATTTAAGACTTTTTATAAATAACGAATGGCCAAGTGCGGTTGTTACGATTCCTAAAATTAAAAGATATGGTACTTGAGATGGAATATTGCTAATATTCATTTTAAACATAACGGGTAATAAAATAATACTAACTATGATGGCTTGTTGTGTCATTAAGGCTGTACCATCGTAGTTTTTTACATGACGTTTTAGTATTAAATTTCTTAAAGCGTAGCTTAAAGCCGAAAAGACACCAAAGCCAATACCTTTTAAATAACTGCTTTCAAAATTTAAGTTAGGTGCTAGTATATAAATACCTAGTAGCACCATTAAGGCTAAAAGTATATGAACAGGATTTAATTTTGATTTAATAAAAAAAGGCTCTAATAATGCTGTTATTACAGGAAATGTAAACATGGCTAGCATGCCTATTGCTACGTTAGATAATTTTAAAGCATGAAAGTAGGTAACCCAATGTACACCTAAAAGCAGGGCGCCTAATAGTATGCTTGGTAGGTCTTTTTTAGATTTTATGCTAATACTTATTTTTTTGTATTTGCAGTATAGGTATAAAAACAGGGCGGCTATACTACTACGACACCATATAATAACTGGGGTGGGTAGGTCTATAAATTTCCCTAAAGTCCCCGATGTGCTTATAAATAGTGTTGCAATTGCAAGTAATAATAGATTGTTAGCGTGTTGGTTTTGCATTGCTTATTGTATTGGTTTGTTTTGCGTTAGGGATTGCAGTGAAAAGCCCACAGCGAGGCACGAGCGCGGACTTGTAGCGTAAAGCCCGACCCTTTTGGGTAACGCCCTAAAAAATATTATTTTGATAACTCGGTAAAATATTTGTAAAAATAGGGTATGGTTTCTATGCCTTTTAAGTAATTAAATATGCCAAAATGCTCGTTAGGCGAGTGTATGGCGTCGCTGTCTAGACCAAAGCCCATTAAAATGGTTTTGCTTTTTAGTTCTTGCTCGAATAAGGCTACTATGGGTATGCTGCCGCCACTACGTTGTGGGATGGGGGTTTTGTTAAATGTTTTTTGATATGCTAGCGATGCCGCTTTGTATGCTATGGTGTTGGTTGGTGTAACGTAGCCCTGACCGCCGTGATGTGGTGTTACTTTTACTTGTACGCTTTTTGGAGCTATGTTTTGAAAATGTGTTTTAAAAAGTTGTGTTATGGTTTTCCAATCTTGATTTGGCACTAAGCGCATAGATATTTTTGCAAAGGCTTTGCTTGGTATTACTGTTTTGGCTCCTTGGCCTGTGTAGCCACCCCATATGCCATTAACGTCTAGAGTGGGGCGTATGGAGTTACGCTCGTTGGTGCTGTAACCAGCTTCGCCATGGGTGTCGTTTATATCTAGTGCTTTTTTGTAATTTTCTATAGAAAATGGGGCTTTGGCCATTTCTGCGCGCTCTTGTTTGCTTAGTTCTTCGACGTTGTCGTAAAATCCTGGTATGGTAATACGGTTGTTGTTGTCGTGCAACGAAGCAATCATTTTTGTTAGTATGTTTATTGGGTTTGCTACAGCACCACCGTATAGACCAGAGTGTAGGTCTCTGTTTGGGCCTGTAACTTCGACCTCGACATAACTTAAACCGCGTAGGCCTGTTGTTATGGATGGGATGTTGTTTGCAATCATGCCGGTATCGGATATTAAAATAACATCGTTTTCTAGTTTTTGTTTGTTTGCTTTTACAAATGTAGCTAGGTTGGAGCTGCCCACTTCTTCTTCGCCTTCTATCATGAATTTTACATTACATGGCAGTTGGTTTGTACTTGTCATAAATTCTAGGGCTTTTACGTGCATGTACATTTGCCCTTTGTCGTCGCAGGCACCTCGTGCGAATATGGCGCCTTCTGGATGTGTTTTTGTTTTTTTAATTACGGGTTCGTAGGGTGGCGAATCCCATAATTCTAAAGGGTCGGCTGGTTGTACGTCGTAATGCCCATAGACTAAAATTGTAGGAAGCTTAGGGTTTATTATTTTTTCGGCATAAACTATAGGGTACCCTGCAGTTTCGCATAGCTCGACAGTTTGACATCCTGCTTTTTCCAAACTGTGTTTTACTGCGTTTGCCGTTTTTATAACTTCGTTTTTGTATGTTGGATTAGCACTTACAGATGGTATTTTAAGAAGTTCGATAAGTTCTGTTATAAATCGAGATTTATTGTTTTCTATAAAGTGTTTTAGATCCTTCATGTACGTCGTTGTTATTGATAAATCAAATGTAGAAAAAAAAGTGTATTTTTTTTGTAGAAGTCTTTTTTATTTCAAAATATTATATATATTTGCAGCTCTTTAGCGGGCGTGGTGGAATTGGTAGACACGCTAGACTTAGGATCTAGTGCAGCAATGTGTGGGAGTTCGAGTCTCCCCGCCCGCACACATTACCAATTGGCTTTTAAATAATTTATTATTTAAAAGCTTTTTTTTATTTATAGCCTTTTTTAAATATTAGTACAAAAAAACGCAGCATTAAAAATGCTGCGTTTTTTATATATTTATGTAGGTGTTTTTTAGCCTAAGTATGTTTTTAATATTTTACTTCTAGAGGTGTGTTTAAGCCTACGTATTGCTTTTTCTTTTATTTGTCTTACGCGTTCGCGTGTTAGGTCGAATGTTTCTCCAATTTCTTCTAGGGTCATTGGGTGTTGGTTACCTAAGCCAAAGTATAAACGTATTACGTCTGCTTCTCGCGGAGTTAATGTTTCTAGGGCACGTTCTATTTCTGTGCGTAAAGACTCGTGTAGCAATTCTTTGTCTGGGTTAGGAGACTCGCCGCTGTTAAGTACGTCGTACAGGTTAGAATCTTCGCCTTCTACTAAAGGAGCATCCATACTTACATGGCGTCCAGAATTTTTCATAGACTCTTTAACATCGTTAATAGTCATGTCTAGCTCTTTGGCAATCTCTTCTGCACTTGGTGGGCGTTCGTGGCTTTGCTCTAGAAAAGCAAAGGTTTTGTTAATCTTGTTTATAGATCCAATTTTATTAAGTGGTAAACGTACAATACGAGACTGCTCGGCTAGTGCTTGTAGTATAGATTGACGAATCCACCATACGGCGTACGATATGAATTTAAACCCACGTGTTTCATCGAAACGCTGAGCTGCTTTTATTAAACCTAAGTTACCTTCGTTTATTAAATCGGGTAGGGTAAGGCCTTGATTTTGGTATTGTTTTGCTACAGATACAACGAAACGTAAATTGGCTTTTGTAAGTTTCTCTAGAGCTATTTGGTCTCCAGCTTTAATACGTTGTGCTAATTCTACTTCCTCATCTGCAGTAATTAAATCTACTTTTCCTATTTCTTGCAGGTATTTGTCTAATGAAGCTGTTTCTCTATTAGTAACCTGTTTTGTTATTTTTAGTTGTCTCATTTGGTGTATCCTTAGTTATGTTGAATATGTAGCATTCATTTAGTTATACGTACGCATGTCTAAAAATGTTACAAAATAAAATGATATTTTTTTTATTTTTTTGCAACACATTCATTATTAGTTGTTTTTGTGTACTTATAATAAGACAATTTTTTCGTTAAAAGTCACATTTTTGACGCTTTTATTCGATAAAGTGTTATTTATTGTTCTGTGTTTATAGTGATGCTGCTGTTAATAGATATTTTACCACCGTTTTCCCTAATGGAATTAAAAAGTTTTTTGACTTGTTCTTTAGCAGCAAGTAGTTCGTCTATTCTGTCATTGTCAAAACAGCAACTATCATTAGTGTCGCCTTCTGTTTTTGATAATCTTTGTAGTTTATGAAAATTTATTTTAACATCTAGTACGGCGTTTATAATATCGGTTGCTTCCGATGGAGAAAAATTACCTTCTATTAATTTTATATCCTGTTTTGTTGCATTTTTTAATGTTTCCATGATTTTGTGTCTTAATTAACTATTTGTATGATGTATAAGTATAGTGGCATACCTAAAGTTATATTAAAAGGAAATGTTATGGCTAATGCCATAGGTATATATAAACTAGGGTTTGCTTTAGGTACAGCAATTTTCATTGCTGCAGGTACCGCAATATACGAGGCGCTGGCTGCTAGAATGGCAAATAACAGTCTGTTTCCTGTGCTTTCTATAAATAAACTACTTGCTGCAGCGACTGTAACACCGTTTATTATTGGTATTATTATAGAGAAAATAAGCGCGAACCACCCTTTTTTTATTAGAGCCGATATTTTTTTACCACTTGTAATTCCCATATCTAACAAAAATACAGAAAGAAAACCTTTAAATATGTCTGTTGTAAAAGGTTTTATGCCTTCTGCTTGTGATTCACTTGCAAGAAGACCTATAATGAGGCTTCCTATTATAAGGAGTACACTGCCGTTAAATAAGGCATGTTTTAATACATTTTTTATTGGAATATCGTTTTTTCCAGCTTTGCCTTTGGATATCATGATGAGAAAAAGGGCTATCATAATAGAAGGAGCTTCCATAAGTGCCATAACAGCAACCATATGTCCGTTAAATGGTATTTGTTGCATTTCAAGAAATGCTATTGTTGTAATAAATGTAACTGCGCTAACAGAACCATAAGAAGCGGCTATGGCTCCAGCGTTTTCTATACTAAACTTCTTTCTTAAAATATAATAGGTGTATACGGGTACTATTATAGCTAGTAAAATGCCAAATAAAAGTGACCATATAATTTCCATGGTAAATGTGCTATGTGCTAGCTCTTGTCCGCCTTTAAAGCCTATAGATAATAATAGGTAAAGTGATATGAATTTTGATGAGTTTTCAGGAATTTTTAAATCGCTTTTTAATTGCACCGCTATAATGCCTAAGAAAAAGAATAGCAATGCGGGGTTTGTAAGGTTGTCTATTAGTAAGTGTAAATCCATAATTAAAATAGTTTTAATAATTTTTAAAAAGACTTGTTTATATTTTATGCTTCTGCAAAGTTGGTGTTTATTGTTTATATATTTTTATTTATATTTATTATGTTTTATATAAAATATATTTATGAACTATACACTGCATCAAATAGAGATTTATTTAAAAGTAGCGCAATTAAAGAGTGTTACAAAGGCTGCAGAAGCCTTGTATTTAACACAGCCAGCTGTATCTATACAGTTAAAAAAATTTCAAGATCAATTTAAATTGCCTTTGTTTGAGGTGGTTGCTCGAAAAATTTATATTACAGATTTTGGTAAAGAGATAGCGCAGGCGGCTCAAAAAATTATAGATGAGGTGCGTAATATTAATTACAAGGCTTTGTCTTACCAAGGGCAATTGGCTGGTAAATTAAAAATAGCTATTGTATCTACAGCAAAATATGTGATGCCGTATTTTATATCCGATTTTATAAATGAAAATAGGGGTGTAGATCTTATTATGGATGTTACCAATAAGTCTACGGTAATAAAAGCTTTAGAAAATAATGAAGTCGATTTTGCTATGGTGTCCACAATACCTAAAAACTTAAAAATTAATAGAATTGAGCTTATGAAAAATGAGCTTTATATGGTTGGTGGTAAAAACTACAAACATAAAGGAGGTGATTTAACAGAGCAAGAATTTCAAAAGTTACCTTTAATATATCGTGAGCAAGGGTCTGCTACACGATTAGCTATGGAGTCTTTTATTGAGTCTCAAAAAATATCAACCTATAAAAAAATGGAACTTACATCTAACGAAGCTTTAAAGCAGGCTGTAATTTCTGGTTTGGGTTTTTCTATTATGCCATTAATAGGTATTAAAAATGCACTTGCTCTTGGTGATTTACAAATAATTCCTGTAAAGGGATTGCCTATTGTTACGAATTGGAACTTAATATGGTTAAGTTCTAAAAACATGTCATCAATATCTAAAGCATTAATTTCTCATATTACTGATAATAAGGATGTTATTGTGAATGGTCATTTTGGATGGTTAAATGGTTTTTAATGTTAAACAAAAAATAATTTACAACAAAGTTATTTTAATGTTAATAGTTGTATTTTTATTTGATTTTTGAGAAATCATCATTTTTTTAACTGTTTTTTTGTGTTTTTAATCGAAAAACAATGTTTTTTTACTTATAAAGCAGCATAGTACAGCATAGTTTGTTCTGTTGTTTGGTTTAACTTGATTACAAACCAAAACTAAATAAGTATGAAAACGTTAAAAATTAATTTAAAAATGACATCTATTGTTAGTGTACTAGCAATAGGTGTCTTATTTTCTTGTCAAGTAGAAAATAACGAAGAAATCTCTCAATTAGAAACAGCTTCTCAAGCCGATCAAGCTTTGATATCAAAAAAAGGGGAAGAGCAAAATTGCACATGGCAAGGAAGAAATGCTGTTAAAGAAAC
>CALHCQ010000010.1 GCA_937936645.1 uncultured Algibacter sp. | reverse complement strand
TTTTAAGTAGCCTACTATTTCTTTTTCTATTGCTGAAATCAAGATTATTTGGTTTGTAGCATTGTTTTATGCTGTTTTACAATATGTTAACTTCAGTTTCAATAGAAATACTAAAGAGGCGGTTTACGGTTTGTTGTATTAATTTAGAAAGCTCGAATATATCTAGCCCATTTGCGCCTCCATAATTAACTAATACTAATGCCTGTTTATTGTGTACACCGTGGCTGGTAAAGCGTTTTCCTTTAAAACCTGCTTTTTCTATTAACCATCCTGCTGGTACTTTAATTTCGTTTTCATTTATGGGGTAATTAGGCACATCGTTAAATTGAGACACTAATTTATTAAATACTTGTTTAGATACAATAGGGTTTTTAAAAAAACTACCTGCATTGCCTATTTCTTTAGGGTTAGGTAATTTACTTTGCCTAATGCTTATTACAGCTTTCGAAATATCTTGTATTGTTATTGTTTTTATATTCATGGTCTCTAATTGCGATGTTATAGAGCCGTATTGTGTAAGTAATTTGTGGTTTTTTTTAGAAAGCTTAAAATTTACACTTGTTATAATGTATTTGCCTTTTTCTTTTTGTTTGAAAACTGAATTTCTATAACCAAATTGACAATCTGTTTTTGTAAATGTTTTAGTTATACCATTTTCTATACTTATAGCTTCACAAGATTCAAAAACATCCTTGAGCTCTACGCCATAGGCTCCAATATTTTGTATTGGTGCAGTGCCTACATGACCCGGTATAAGCGACATGTTTTCTAAACCACCATAATTATTATTTAAAGCCCAGAGTACAAATTCATGCCAGTTCTCTCCAGCTTGGGCTTGTATAATAACATCATTTTCGGTTTGACTTACTATATGTATTCCTTTAATGTTAATATGTATAACAAGCGTATCTTGGTTTTTTGTTAACAAGATATTACTACCACCACCTAGAATAAGTTTGCGAGGGTATGTTTTTAATTTAAGCACCTCTTTTAGCTGCGGTATAGATGTAACGGAAACGTAGTGTTTAGCATTAACATCTATTCCAAAAGTGTTGAAGGGTTTTAGAGATATGTTTTCTTGTATGTACACCAATATCTAGTCTTTGTATATTTTTAGTGCTTCTTTTAAAATGTGTACGGCCTTTACTAAGCTTTCTTTATTAAGTACGTAAGCAATACGTATTTGGTTTAGGCCAATATTTGGTGTTGAATAAAAACCACCAGCAGGCGCAACCATAACGGTCTCGTTATTAATGTTAAAGTGCTCTAAAAGCCATTGTGCAAAATGATCGGAATTTTTTATGGGTAATTCTACAATACAATAAAATGCGCCCTTAGGCTTAGCGACCTTAATTCCCTCTATTTTATTTAATTCACTAATTAATGTGTTACGTCTTTCTACATATTCTTCTATAACATCATCAAAATAGCTTTGCGGTGTGTCTAGTGCAGCTTTACTCGCTATTTGTGCGTATGTTGGCGGACTTAGCCTTGCTTGAGCAAACTTTAATACCGTTTGTCTAACGGTCTCATTTTTAGTAACAAGACACCCAATTCTTGCACCACACATACTGTAACGTTTCGAAACAGAGTCTATAACAACAGCATGTTGGTCTAGACCTGGTTGCTCCATTACCGAATGGTGTGTGCCACCATCGTAAACAAACTCGCGATATACCTCGTCTGCAACTAAAAACAAATCGTTTTTCTTTACAATAGAAGCTAATTTTTTTATTTCTTCTTCTGTATATACATAACCTGTAGGATTACCGGGGTTACATATTAATATTGCTTTAGTTTTAGGGGTTATAAGTTTTTCGAAAGTATCTATAGATGGTAATGCAAAATTATCGTCTACACTACAAACTGCAGGAACTACTTTTACTCCAGAAGCTACCGAAAAAGCAATGTAGTTGGCATAAAAAGGTTCAGATATAATTACCTCGTCTCCAGGGTCCATAATACTGCTAAATAAAAAAAGCAAGCCTTCGCTAGCGCCGCTGGTTACCACAATATCTTTGTGTGTTACATTTATATTATGATTCTTATAATAACCTGCTAATTTTTTTCTGTAAGATTCAGATCCTTCCGATCTAGAATACGATAAAACTTCTATATCATTATCCTTTACAGCTTGTAGCGCAACCTCTGGCGTTTTTATATCTGGCTGGCCAATATTTAAATAATAAATGGATTTCCCATCCGCGACAGCTTTTTCTGCATACGGAACCAATTTCCTAATTGGAGATTCGGGCATTAGTAATCCTTTTTTAGATATTGTTGGCATTGTCTTTTTTAATTTGTGTGCAAATTTGAGAAAAAAAATTAAAAGTTTTAAAAATATTTTTCTTTACACTTGTAAATGATTGTAAGATGTTTTTTATTAAAAATATGAGAGGCAATTATTTATTTAGCGCTCATATAAATAAAAAAAGCAACGAAAGAGTTGGTAATTTAATGTCTACCACATCTTTCGTTGCTTTAAGAAAATGTATGTTTGTAGTCTTACTCCTCTACAACACTTTTATTTTTTTTCTCTAAGACACTGTGTTTACTAGGGTCTATAACTAAACCTTTTATTTTTAAAGCAACAGTAGGCTTGTTTGCTGCGTTAGATATTACAGTTATTGTTTTTCTAATAGGGTTTACACGTTTCGTGTCGTATTTAACTTCAATTTCACCTTTTTTTCCAGGCATAACAGGTGCTTCTGGCTTTTTTGGTATGGTACAACCACAACTAGAGCTAACTTTACTTACTATTAAAGGCGCATCACCAGTATTAGTAAATTCAAAAACACGAACGCCGTTGGCTCCCTTTTCTATAGTACCATAATCTATAGTTGTGTCTTTAAATTCAATATTAGCAACTTTATCTTGTGCATTAATAGCTAAACTTATAAGTCCTACCAATAAAAGTGTTATTATTTTTTTCATGATAATTTAATTAGTGTTTAAATATATAATTCTTGTTTTTTAATTATAACCTTATATTTCATCCAAATTTACTTACTTTTTTCTAACCAGCAAAAATTAATAGCTTAATAGCACATATGTTAGTTAATAGATATGTTTTAAAAGATGTAAATTTTTTTTCTTTAGTATTTTACTTCAATACGCTAAGCAAGCTTTCACAGAAAAAGAAATATAAGTACTTTTGTAAATCAATATTCAAAAACTATTCCAAAGTATGCAAATTCCATCAAAATATGATGCTAGCCAAGTAGAAAGTAAATGGTACGACTACTGGATGGCCCAAAACTATTTTCATTCTACACCAGATGAAAGAGAGCCATATACAATAGTTATACCGCCGCCAAACGTAACAGGAGTTTTACACATGGGGCATATGCTTAATAACACCATACAAGATGTTTTAATACGTCGTGCGCGCTTGCAAGGTAAAAACGCTTGTTGGGTACCAGGAACAGATCATGCGTCTATTGCTACCGAGGCTAAAGTTGTAGCGCGGTTAAAAGAGCAGGGTATTGATAAAAATGACTTAACTCGTGATGAATTTTTAAAACATGCCTGGGATTGGACACACGAATACGGAGGTGTTATTTTAGAGCAATTAAAAAAATTAGGATGTTCTTGCGATTGGGACAGAACTAAGTTTACAATGGATGACGATATGTCTGAAGCTGTTATAAAAGTATTTGTCGACCTTCACGAAAAAGGACTTATATACCGCGGCTACCGCATGGTAAACTGGGATCCAGAAGCCCAAACAACACTGTCTGATGAAGAGGTAATACACGAAGAGCGCCAAGGTAATTTATATTACATAAATTATAAAATAGAGGGAAGTACAGACACCTTAACTATTGCAACAACGCGACCAGAAACTATATTTGGAGATACTGCCATATGTATAAATCCAGAAGATGAGCGCTTTGCTCATTTAAGAGGTAAAAAAGCGATTGTTCCAATTTGTAATAGAGTTATACCTATTATAGAAGATGCTTATGTAGATGTAGAATTTGGTACAGGTTGTTTAAAAGTAACACCGGCACACGACGAGAACGATAAAAATTTAGGAGACAAGCACCAGTTAGAAGTTATAGATATTTTTAACCCAGATGCAACCTTAAATAGTTTTGGTATGCATTACCAAGGTAAAGACCGTTTTGTAGTACGTAAAGAAGTTGCGAAAGAGCTTGAGACTAATGGCGATTTAGTAAAAATAGAAGTTCACGTAAATAAAGTAGGGACTTCCGAGCGCACAAAAGCCGTTATAGAACCAAGATTAAGTGATCAATGGTTTTTAAAAATGGAAGCCTTAGTTAAACCTGCTATAGAGGCTGTTTTAGGTGATGATGCAGATATAAAATTATTTCCAAAAAAGTTTGAAAACACCTATAGACATTGGATGACTAATATTCGCGATTGGAATATTTCTAGACAATTACTTTGGGGACAACAAATTCCGGCATACTACTACGGTGCTGGTAAAGAAGATTTTGTTGTCGCAGAAACTATAGAGCAAGCTTTAGAGAAAGCTAAAATTAAAACAGCAAATAATAACTTAACATTAGCCGATTTAAAACAAGAAACAGATGCTCTAGATACCTGGTTTTCGTCGTGGTTATGGCCAATAAGTGTTTTTGATGGGATACGAAATCCAGAAAATGAAGATATAAAATATTACTACCCAACAAACGACTTGGTAACAGGGCCAGATATTTTATTTTTCTGGGTTGCTAGAATGATTATATCTGGATACGAGTATAAGGACCAAAAACCATTTAATAATGTTTACCTAACAGGCTTAGTACGCGATAAACAACGTCGCAAAATGAGTAAGTCTTTAGGGAACTCTCCAGATGCATTAAAGTTAATAGATACCTATAGTGCAGACGGTGTTCGTGTTGGTTTATTATTAAGCTCTGCTGCGGGTAACGATTTAATGTTTGATGAATCGCTTTGCCAACAAGGTAAAGGTTTTGGAAATAAAATATGGAATGCTTATCGTTTAGTAGACGGGTGGGAGGTCGATGCTAGTATTGCTCAGCCTAATTCCAGTGAAGTAGCAATTGCATGGTACCAATCTAAGTTTCAAGCCGCTTTATTAGAAATAGAAGATCATTTTAGCAAGTACAGGTTAAGCGATGCTTTAATGGCCATATATAAACTAATATATGACGATTTTTGTGGTTGGTTATTAGAAATGGTTAAACCTGCCTACCAAAAACCTATAGATCAAAAAACGTATGATTCTATAATAGCTATTTTTGAAGATAATTTAAAAATTGTACACCCGTTCATGCCATTTTTGACAGAAGATTTATGGCATTACATTGCAGACCGAACGCCAGAAGAAGCCTTAATAGTATCTAAATGGCCAGAAAGTAAGCCTATAAATAAGACGCTAATTTCAGAATTCGAATTTGCTGCCGATGTTATTTCTGGAATAAGAAATATTAGAAAGCAAAAAAACATCGCTTTTAAAGATGCCATTTCATTTTCTGTAATTAATAACGAAAAAGTAAATAATACGTTCGACGCAGTTATTGTAAAATTAGGTCATTTAGAAGGTATCGATTATGTTACAGACATGGTTGAGGGGGCGTTAACGTACCGTGTTAAGTCCAACGAATATTTTATTCCAATGGCCGGAAGTATAGATGTAGAGGCCGAAATAAAAAAATTAACAGAAGAGTTAAATTACACCGAAGGTTTTTTAAAATCGGTACAAAAGAAGCTCTCTAACGAACGCTTTGTAGCTGGCGCTCCAGAGCAAGTTGTAGCATCAGAAAAGAAGAAAGAAGCAGACGCTTTGGCTAAAATAGAAACTATAAAAGCTAGTTTGTCTAGTTTAAAGTAGCAGCATAAATTGTTTTATAAAAAAAGCGCTCGTATTATTTAATACGAGCGCTTTTTTTATGAATTAAATTTTTTTTATTTTCTATATAAGAAGTAGTTATTTACCAAATCTATATAGATGCGTTTAGCTTCATTTTGATCTATGTTTTCAACCTGAAATAAGGCATTTGTTTTAAAAGCATTAATAATTTTTTTTTTGCTATTGGGCTTACTGTAACTATTAGTTGCTTTTTTGTAATAAGCATATAGTTTTAATAACGTATCTGCAGGAAAAGGTTGTTTGTGTGCATTTACTTTTGCAACAGCTTCTTTAAATTTAATGTCTAGACTATTATCCATTTACTTCTGCTATAATACTTTCTCCTCCTCTTACTTTTTGGTTTAGCTCAACGTTTATTTTGGTGTCTAGGGGTAAATATAAGTCTACCCGAGAACCAAATTTTATAAAACCAGAGTCTTTACCTTGTACAGCATTATCTTTAGGTTTAGCATAATTAACAATACGTTTTGCTAAAGCACCAGCAATTTGTCTGTACAATACAGGGCCGTAAGTTTTGTTCTCTACAACAACAGTTGTACGTTCGTTTTCTTCGCTTGCCTTAGGGTGCCAAGCTACTAAATATTTACCAGGATGATATTTGCTAAAAACAACATCTCCGCTTATAGGGTAACGTGTTACATGTACGTTTATTGGAGACATGAATACACTTACTTGTAAGCGTTTGTCTTTAAAAAACTCTTTTTCAAACACTTCTTCAATAACAACAACCTTGCCATCTACTGGAGATAGTACTTGGTTTTCGTTTAAAACAGTATGTCGTTTGGGATTTCTAAAAAATTGTAAAACAATTATAAGTAAAGCAGCTATTGCCACCATTAAGGTGATTCTTAGCCAAGGGATATTTATGGTATAATCTACTAACAAAAAACTTGCTATAGTTATAATAAAAGTTACTAGTATAATTGTATTTCCTTCCTTATGAAACATATTGTAAAATTCTTAAAAATAAATATATAAATGGGCCTGCAAAAATAATACTATCTAATCTGTCTAATAAACCTCCGTGTCCAGGCATAATTGTACCACTATCTTTAACTTGAGCTTGGCGCTTAAATTTAGATTCTATTAAATCTCCAATAGTACCAAAAACACTAATAATAACACTTAATATTAACCAGCTTGTAAAGGTTAAAGTTTGTGTAAAGGTAGCAATAAAATAACTAGCAATACACGAAAATAACAGCCCCCCTAAGAAGCCCTCTACGGTTTTTTTTGGAGATATTTTTTCAAAAAGTTTTTGTTTGCCAAAGTTCTTGCCTACTAAATAAGCAAAAGAATCGTTTACCCAAATAAGTATAAAGCTACCTAAAAGAATATTAGAATTAAACGTGGTGTAATAATTACCTATAAGAACAAGAAAAATAAAAGCGCTAGAAATATAAAATGTAGTAATTAATAGCTTTTTTGTTTTAAAAAAAGGTTTTAATGTTTTAGAAAACAAATCTTTAATTAAAAATAACTGCATGAATAATGTAATAACTAAAAATATTTGTGTGGCAGCATCTATTTCTTTTGTGTAAAAAGGTTGTAAGTTCCCGTAAACAAAAACGATAAATAGCATGACAAATATAGCGTACGGAACATAGCTTTTTAGATGTATTAATTTCGATAATTCAAAAATAGATATCATACCAAAAACAAAAAACAGTACAATTAATGCTTCTTGGTATTTAAAAGAAACTAGAAGAAGTAAAATGTATATAATACCAGTAAATGATCTCGTAAAAATTTCTTTCATTAAGTTAAGCCTTGCTTAAGTGTTAAATTATAAGTCTTCTAGAAGTAGCAAATATAAGTTTTTTGAACTACTGCCGTAGTTTAAAAAATCTTTTTCGTCAACAGTTTTGAAATTTTTAATTGTGGTAATGTTAGTTGGTATTTTATTTTTGTTTTTTGCTTTAATACCTCTTAAGCCTTCCCCTATATTATCGGTAATTTGGCTTGTTGTTGCATAGACTATAAAATTGTCTGGTAATTCTATTAATTTTTTTTCGGCTATTTGATTGGAGCTTATAAGTAAAGATCCATCGTTTGCTATTAAGTTTTCGCAGGTTGTAATAAAATAACTAGACTCACTAATTATAGTGGTTGTTTTTATTCCTGTATTTTTTAGTTTTTCTAAAAGTATAGGGTCAAAAACAAAAGCCTTTTTTTTCTGCCAATTATTTTCTTCAATAATATTATTTAGGTAGGTGTCTATTTCTTTTGTGTTTTCGCAATAAAGAAATTTACCGCCATTCCCTTTAAAGTTTATAGTAAATTTTTCGTCTATGGGCAGCTTTATTTCAGGCATGTACTTGCCGCGGTCGTTAGACTTTGGCGATTGACCTGTTTTTGCAGGTTTAGATTTAAAAAATTTACTAAAAAGCCCCATTAAAATGTTAACAATTAACTTTGTGTTTTTGTATAACTTTCAAATATAAAAAAATCTTAAATTAATCTTCAGATTAATTTAAGATTTTTAAAAAAAGTGTTATTATGTGTCGTTTTTTACTACGCTTCTGTATTTGTATCAACAGTTTCTGCTTCTTCTTTTAATTTAAAAGGAGAAACGCCTAGTAACTCTTCTAAATCGTCTTTAAATATAACTTCACGTTCTATTAACCTTTCGGCTAACTTGTCTAGTAAGTCTTTTTTAGAAGCCAATAAATCTAAAGCTCTTTGAAACTGTGTTTCAATAATGCCTTTAATTTCGGTATCAATAAGCTCGGCTGTTTTTTCGCTATATGGTTTTACAAAACCATTTTCTCCAGCAGGATCATAATAGGTAATATTTCCAACCTTGTCGTTTAGTCCGTATATCATAACCATAGCCTTAGCTTTTTTAGTGACACTTTCTAAATCGCCAAGGGCACCTGTAGATATTTCGTTAAAAATAATTTGCTCTGCCGCACGGCCACCCATAGTTACACAAATTTCGTCTAAAAACTTATTTGTTCTTGTAATGTAAGCTTCTTGCGGTAAGTACCATGCAGCACCTAAAGATTTTCCTCTTGGTACTATAGTTACCTTTACAAGTGGGTCAGCATATTTTAAAAACCAGCTTACTACAGCGTGACCCGCTTCGTGATATGCAATTGTTTTTTTCTCTTCAACAGAAAATAGATTACTACGTCTTTCTAGTCCGCCAACAATACGGTCTACAGCGTCTAAGAAGTCTTGTTTTTCTACCGCTTTTTTGTCTGTTCTTGCAGCTATTAGTGCAGCTTCGTTACAAAGGTTAGCAATATCAGCTCCAGAGAATCCTGGTGTTTGTTTAGATAGGAAGTCGATGTCTAATCCTTCTTCTTTTTTAAGAGGTCTTAAATGAACATCAAAAATAGCTTTTCGTTCTGTTAAGTTAGGTAGGTCTACAAAAATTTGTCTATCAAAACGTCCAGCACGCATTAAAGCTTTATCTAGAATATCGGCTCTATTTGTTGCAGCAATTACTATTACATTGGTTTTGGTACCAAAACCATCCATTTCGGTTAATAATTGATTTAAAGTGTTTTCGCGTTCGTCGTTGCTTCCAGACATGGCGTTTTTACCTCTTGCTCTACCTATAGCATCTATTTCGTCTATGAATATAATAGATGGCGATTTTTCTTTGGCTTGCTTAAATAGGTCTCTTACTCTAGAGGCTCCTACACCTACAAACATTTCTACAAAGTCTGAACCAGATAAAGAAAAGAAAGGTACTTTAGCTTCTCCAGCAACAGCTTTAGCAAGTAGGGTTTTACCTGTGCCAGGAGGTCCTACAAGTAGAGCTCCTTTTGGTATTTTACCACCTAAATTCGTGTACTTTTCTGGAAACTTTAAGAAGTCTACAATTTCTTGAACTTCTTCTTTAGCGCCTTCCAGTCCTGCAACATCTTTAAAAGTCGTTTTTATTTCTGTTTTTTCGTCAAAAAGTTTGGCTTTCGATTTTCCAATATTAAATATTTGACCACCAGCACCACCAGCACCTCCGCCAGACATACGTCGCATAATAAAAATCCACACACCTATTAAAAGCAAGAATGGTAAAATTCCTAAAATAAAATCGGCTAAAACATTTTCTTCTGTGTTATTACTTAAAATATCATATTTATTGATCGCTTTTAAGTCGTTTTCAAAGTTTTGTAAGTCACCAATTTCGAAGCTATAATTTGGTAGTCTAGAGCTCGGTGTAATTAAGCTAGCAGGTTTAGAGTTTTTGTGAATTTCTTTTTTCTCTGCCTCATCGGTTAAATAAACTTTGGCTATGTGTCTATTTACCACGACTACTTTTTCTACATCGTTATCTTTGGCATATTCAAAGAATTGCGATGGCGTTATTTCGTTTGTTTCTTCATAGCTACTACCACTAAAAAGCTGTATGCCTATAAATATGGCTATGATAATACCGTAAATCCAATATGGACTAAATTTTGGTTTTTTACTTAAGTTTTTTTTGTCGTTTGCCATATGTTTTTAGTAACTAGTTTCTATTACTGTTATTTTTGCATCTCCCCATAAACTCTCTATGTCATAGTATTCTCTGGTGTGTTTTTGGAACACGTGTACAGCTACGTTTACGTAATCTAATAATACCCATTCGGCATTATCGGCACCTTCTACATGCCAGGGGTTGTCTTTAAGCTCTTTGCTTACTTTTTTTTGTACAGCGTTTACTATTGCGTTTACCTGTGTGTTTGAAGTTCCTTCACAGATAATAAAATAATCACAAACTGTGTTTTCTATTTCTCTTAAATCCAGAATGTTAATTGCTTTTCCTTTAACATCTTCTATACCACTAATTATAACAGATATTAACTCGTCTGTGCTTATATTTTTATTCGCCATTAAATTTATTTAATTTATGCAAAGTTATTATTTTTTTAGTTCTTTATACTTTAAAATAATCATAAGATTTTATATAGTTTAATAATACCTGCTAAATGCTTATAATCAAACTTGATGCCACCGACTCCACAAACAGCTATTTAAGAGCGTTAAGTTTGCATAATAATTTAGAAGATTTTACTACTGTGGTAGCCAAGACACAAACTAATGGACGTGGCCAAATGGGAGCGTCGTGGGAGTCTTCGGGTGGTATGAATCTGACTTTTAGTGTTTTAAAAAATTTTAAAGAGGTTGAGATATCCTATCCTTTCTATATAAGTATGGTTGTGTCTTTGGCGATATATAAAGCGTTAAAAGATTTAAATATACCAAGATTAAGTATTAAATGGCCAAACGACATTTTGTCAGAAAATAAAAAAATATGTGGCGTTTTAATAGAGAATGTCATTAAGAAAAATAATTTAGACCATTCTATTTTAGGTATCGGGCTAAATGTTAATCAAATTTACTTTGATAATTTACCTAAGGCGTCATCTTTAAAATTAATTACAGGACAGAATTTTAATTTAGATGAACTTTTAAAAGGTGTATTAGAGCAGCTTAAATATTATTTTTTAGAGTTAGAAAAAGGGTGTTTGGCAAGCTTAAAAACTAATTATGAAGCGCACTTGTTTAGAAAAAATAAACCTTCAACATTTAAAGATGCAGAAGGTTTTATGTTTACGGGTTATATTAAAGCGGTTTCTTTAAACGGTAACCTTGAAATTTTATTAGAAGATAATATTATAAAGGCTTACAGTTTAAAAGAAGTGACTTTGTTGTATTAAATAGCTTTTGGTATACTAGTAGCTAGTGTTTCTATAAATTTACTAATTGGTCCTTTAATCATCATGGCCATCATAGGATTAAAATCGCCATTAAATTGCAATTGTACATCGCTAGAGTCTGTATCCGCATCAGCGATATTTGCAATTAAAGAAAAATCTAATTTTCCACCTGCAGCACCAAGTACTATTTTGTTTGGAGGTACAACTTCTTTTTTCTTTAATATAATTTCTGGCATTCCTTTTAATGCGAAAAGAAATTTATCGTCTTCTAAAACCTCAAACTTACTTATGTTTTCAGGCATTAAACTTTCAAAGTTTTTAATGTCAGATAGAAAATTAAAAACTTCTTGTGGTGTTTTTTTTACGCTTATTTTAGGGGAATCTAGATTCATTAGTTTATTTATTTGTTACACATTAACTGTTTGTTGTTTATACTACATTAATTCATGTATCAAATAGCATTCCATTCGCTTGGTTTAGCGTTCCATTCTGACAATGTTGCTAATTCACGTTCGTTTATGTAATTCGTGTCTAGGGCTTGTTGCAGTAAACTGTCGTAATTACTTAAAGTTTGTAATGCTACATTTTCGTTTTTAAAATTGGCTGTAGCAACATCAAAACCATAAGTAAATATGGCCACCATGCCCTTTACGTTTACATTAGCATCTCTTAAAGCTTTTACTGCATTAAGGCTGCTTTTTCCTGTACTAATTAAGTCTTCTACGACCACAACGTTTTTTCCTTTTTCTATAAAACCTTCTATTTGGTTTTTTCTACCATGGCCTTTGGCATCTGGTCTTACATAAATAAAAGGTAAGCCTAAATACTCGGCAACTAAAATGCCTATGCCTATGGCGCCTGTAGCAACTCCTGCAATAGCATCGGGTTTGCCATATTGTTTTTCAATATGGTTTGCCATAGTTTCTCGAATATAATTTCGAATAGTAGGATAAGATAAAACAATACGATTGTCGCAGTAAATTGGAGACTTCCATCCAGAAGCCCATGTAAATGGTTCGTTAGGGTTAAGCTTGATAGCGTTAACTTGTAATAAAACTTCTGCGGTTTTTTTGGCGGTATCTGTGTTAAAAATCATGCCGCAAAATTACATATAATTTATTTTAATAGGAATCCTGTACATTAATAAAAAATATTTGTTTTTAACAATTGCCAGTTTTTAAGTAAAAATGATACATTTACATTACCTAAAACGTCCGTAGCTTATGTATAAAATTTTTGTTGGAGATAAACCTATTATTTTAACAACTAAAAAAGAAGAAGAAACTTATTTTAAAAATTATAAGCTAAAAAAAGTTGATATAGCTAAAGTTATTAGAAAACTAAACAAAACTAAGTTACAAGAAGCCCGATTAATTCATAAAAATAAAGATAAGTTACTTCGTAAATTTTTTAAAAAGTTGCCTAATGTTATCGCAGGAGGAGGCAAAGTATACAATGCAAATGGAGATGTGCTTTTTATTTACAGAAATGACAAATGGGATTTACCTAAAGGAAAAGCCGAAGATGGAGAAACGATAGAAGTTACTGCTATACGCGAAGTAGAGGAGGAGACAGGTGTTACAGGTTTAGAAATAGTAAAACCATTGCAAACAACATATCATATTTTTAAAAGACATGGTGTCTTTAAGCTAAAAATTACCTATTGGTTTGAAATGAAAACCAATTTTAATGGAGAATTACAGCCCCAAGAAAATGAAGGCATTACCAAAGTAAAGTGGTTAAATAAAAAGAAAATAAAGAAAGCCATGACAAATTCTTATGCCAATATTAAGTTATTGTCTTAGTAAACTTTCAATACAAAAAGAGCATTATACACAGAAGCACGTTTTAATTTTTAAAACGTGCTTCTGTGCTTTATAAGGCTTTATTGGTAATTAGTAACACTTCTATTTGCACTCCAATATATTAAATGTAAATTTGCAGCTTGAAAAAAATAACCATGACAGATTTTATTAAAGGACGTAGTGCAAACATAAAAAACGATGTATTAAGTGGCTTAACCGTTGCTCTAGCTATGATACCCGAAGTTGTAGCATTTGCTTTCGTAGCTCAAATTAGTCCCATAGTTGCGCTTTTTGGTGCATTTACAGTAGGATTTATAACGGCTGTTTTTGGAGGTCGACCAGGCCTTATATCTGGAGCAGCAGGAGCTGTAGCTGTAATTTTTGTTAATATGATACAGGAGGGGCATGCTAAAGGTTTGCTTTTTGATGTGCCTGTAGAGAATATGGGGTACTTTTATTTACTTGCAGCTGTTGTTTTAATGGGGGTAATACAAATATTAGCAGGTGTTTTTAAACTAGGGAAATTTGTTAGGTTAATACCACACCCCGTAATGATGGGTTTTGTTAACGGATTAGCCATTGTTATTTTTATTGCTCAATTGGGTATGTTTAAAGCCAACGATAAAGATCTTTACGGTAATAATAGACGCCAAACAGTGTCTAAAGAAATGGTTTATAGCTTAAGTAACAATCAGGTTAAAGATGTTGTATCTAATTCTGTGTTATTTAAAGTCGATGGTAATTCTGTAATAAATACACATACCAATACCGAAGCATTTGTTATCTCCAAAGGTCAAGTTTTCGATGTCAAAACAAAAAAAGTAGTTTTTAATAAAACAGAAGAAGGTTTTTTTAAGGTAAAAGATAAAGGTGTTTCTAAATCGTACATGACTGGTAAAAATTTATATGTAATGATTGGTTTAGTGCTTCTAACCATGTTTATAATTTGGTTGTTACCTAAAATAACAACTAAAGTACCTGCAGCCTTAACAGCCATACTAGTCGTAACACTGGTTGTTGTTTTTGGTGGCGAATATTTAAACTCGATTAATGTTGGCGATTTTATAAGAGACGGTGGCGGTAAAGGATTAAATGGTTTAGGCGAAATTAGTAGTAGGCTAAATGTATTTGAAACTTGGAGCGTATTACCTTTTAATACCGATACCTTAAAATTTATATTTCCGTATGCATTTTTGGCAGCCTCGGTTGGTTTAATAGAGACTTTAATGACCATGAATTTGGTAGACGAGCTTACGGAAACTCGTGGGCAGGGAAATAGAGAATGTATTGCTCAAGGATCTGGAAATATACTTAGTGGACTTTTTGGTGGTACTGGAGGTTGTGGTATGATAGGGCAAACCGTTATAAATTTAAAAGCTGGTGGTCGTGGTAGACTTTCTGGAGTTATGATGGCTGTAACCTTATTAGTTTTTGTTTTGTTTGCAGATAAATATATAGAGCAAGTACCTATAGCTGCCTTAGTTGGTGTTATGTTTATGATGGTTATAGAGACTTTTGCGTGGTCTAGTTTTAGAATTTTAAGAAAAATACCTAAAGCTGATGCTGTGGTTTTAATCCTGGTATCTGCAGTTACTGTTTTTTTCGATCTTGCTATAGCTGTTTTTGTGGGAGTTATAATATCTGCCATAGTATTTGCTTGGGAAAGTGCTAAACGCATTAGAGCTAGAAAACGTATCATGGACAACGGTACAAAAGTATACGAAATATGGGGCCCATTATTTTTTGGATCTATAACAGCGTTTAATGACAAGTTTGATGTTAAAAATGATCCTGAGAATGTTGTAATAGATTTTGTAGAGTCTCGAATAAGTGATCATTCTGGTTTAGAAGCTGTTTTAAACCTTGTAGCTAAGTATGAAGCCGAAGGTAAGCAGATTAAATTAAAACATTTAAATGAAGAAAGTAAACAGCTATTGTATAAATCTAACCCTAAATTTAAAGAGGTTATTATAGAGGCTATTGATGATCCTCGTTATCATTTAGCCGAAAACCCAGAGAAGTTTACAAAACCTCTCTCGGAATATAAGTTGTAAGTACAAATTTGTAAATTATACAAAAAAGCGATGCACTAATTAATTATTAGGCATCGCTTTTTTTATTCTTTTACGCGAACACTATGCGGGACTAGTTTTGTGTAGTCTCCGTTGTTTCTTATAACCTCTCTAACAATAGAGGAGGCTATGTAAGACGTGCTTGCAGCAGTTAATAGAAAAACGGTTTCTATAGGTGCTAAATCTCTGTTTGTGTGTGCTATGGCTTTTTCGAATTCAAAATCGGCAGGATTTCTTAGGCCTCTTAAAATAAATTCTACATTATTTTGTTTGCAAAAGTCTACCGTTAATCCTTTGTAGGTTACTACTTTTATTTTAGGTTCGTTTATAAAGGCTTTCTCAATAAAGGCTTTACGCTCTTCTAAAGAAAACATGTATTTTTTTGTGCTATTAACACCAATGGCAACAATAATTTCGTCGAAAAGAGTAACGCCACGTTGTATAATATCGTAATGGCCTAGTGTAAGCGGATCGAAGGATCCTGGAAAGATAGCACGTTTCATAGTTTAGTGGTGTTTTCCGCGTAAGCGAAATTATGTTTATTTTTTTAAAGCTTCCTGTATAGCATTGTCAAACAAATCTTGTAATGATATATTTGCCGCTGCAGCTTGTTGTGGTAAAATGCTTTCTAGGGTTAGACCAGGTATGGTATTTATTTCTAGTAAATGAGGTTCGTTGTCTTTAAAAATATATTCGCTTCTACTAAAACCTTTCATTTTTAAAACCTCGTATACTTTTTTTGCAATACGAGTGACTTGTTCTTCTTGATGTTTTGTGAGTCTTGCCGGAGTGATTTCTTGAGATTTACCAAGGTACTTAGCTTCGTAATCGAAAAAGTCGTTCTCGCTAACAATTTCTGTTATTGGTAAAACTTTTGTTTCTCCTTTATAAGTTATAACCCCTACTGAAACTTCTGTGCCGTCTAAAAACGACTCTATAATAATTTCGTTATCTTCCTTAAAAGCAACTTCTATAGCTTTGTTTAGATCTTCTTTTTTATGCACTTTAGATACGCCAAAACTACTTCCGGCTTTATTGGCTTTAACAAAGCAAGGTAATCCTACTTTGTTTATAATATCGTCTTGATTAACAGTATCGCCTAAGTTTAAAAAGTACGAAGTGGCTGTTTTTATACCATAGGGTTTTAAAATACTAAGGCAGTCACGCTTATTAAATGTAATAGCAGCTTGATACATGTTACAGCTGGTGTGTGGTATGCCTAGTAGTTCTAAATAGGCCTGCATGTATCCGTCTTCGCCAGGGGCGCCATGTATTGCGTTAAAAACACATTGAAATGTTACTTTTTCGCCTTGTATTGTAACAGAGAAGTCGTTTTTATCTATTGGGTATTCTTTATTATCATCATCTACATAAACCCATTTTTCTTTAAATATGTGAATGCGGTAGGCGTTGTATTTTGATTTGTCTAGAGTGTTAAAAACAACATTTCCACTTTTAAGAGAAATTTTGTATTCGCTAGAGTAGCCTCCCATAATAATGGCAATATTTTTTTTCATTTTGTAGTGTGTTGCTGTTTAAGTATCTAAATATTTCATCTAAATTAAGCCAAAACCTATATAATTGGGTGTAAAATAGCTTTATTAATAATAAAGCTAAAATATCATATAAAATGTAAAATAAAAAGCAGTTCTGTTTTTATATATTTGCTTAACATAAAATTTTAAAAATGAGCATTATTAAATTTATAGTTAGTAAAACTTTTTTTAAGCAATTGGCTTTAGCTATTGCAGCGTTAGCTGTATGTTGTTTTATATTGTTACGATGGTTAAAGGCTACTACAAATCATGGCGAATTTAAAACGGTGCCTAATTTAACAGGGAAATCTGTAGATGTTGCAAAAATACAGTTAGACCAAAGTAGTTTGGTAATGCAAATACAGGACTCGGCAAACTTTAACCCCAAATATCCTAAGTTTTCTGTTATAGAACAAGACCCTTTACCAGGTGCTAAAGTTAAAGAAAACCGAAAAATTTACATAACATTAAATCCTTCGGGCTACAGGAAGGTGCAAGTGCCAAATTTAAGAGAGCGTACACTACGCCAAGCCAAACCTAACCTAGAGGCTTTGGGTTTTAAAATAGGAAACATTAAATATATAGATAATATTGGTAAGGATATTGTTATAGATATGCTTTACAATGGAAAAAAAATAGGTAATAAAACGCAATTAGCTAAAACATCTAAAATAGATTTGGTTTTGGGTAACGGAAATAGACCATAAGCCCTTATTTTTGCAAAAAATAAACAATACTAATTTATACAATATTATGGATAGTTACACGCCTAAATTACCTAATGATGATAATCTTTACGAGCATCATTCTTTTACTGTAGATAAAGGGCAAACCCCATTGCGTATAGATAAGTATTTAATGAACTTTGTAGAAAATGCGACACGCAACAAAATACAGGCAGCAGCTAAATCTGGTAGTATTTATGTTAATAATGTTCCTGTAAAAGCTAATTACAAGGTAAAACCTTTTGATGTTATTAAAGTTTTGTTCGAGCATCCACCATTCGAAAACTTATTGGTTGGTGAAGCTATAGATATTGATGTTGTTTATGAAGACGATGATTTACTTGTTGTAAATAAACAAGCAGGTATGGTTGTGCATCCTGGACATGGTAATTATTCTGGAACATTAATAAACGCATTAATTTATAGGTTTGATAATTTGCCAAATAACTCTAGTGACAGGCCTGGTTTAGTGCATAGAATAGATAAAGATACAAGCGGTCTTTTGGTTGTGGCTAAAACAGAGGAAGCCATGGCGCACCTGTCGGCTCAATTTGCAAACAAAACAAGCGAGCGCGAATACGTTGCCCTGGTGTGGGGAAATGTAGCTGACGATGAAGGAACTGTAACGGGTAATATTGGTAGACATCCAAAAAACAGATTGCAAAACACCGTTTTTTTTGATGATGAAGCAGACAAAGGTAAGCCTGCAGTGACGCATTATAAAGTGTTAGAGCGCCTGGGTTATGTTACTTTAGTGTCTTGTAAGCTAGAAACAGGCCGTACACACCAAATACGTGTACACATGAAGCATATAGGGCATACGCTTTTTAATGATGAACGTTACGGTGGTGAACGCATTTTAAAAGGTACTACTTTTACAAAATATAAGCAGTTTGTAGATAATTGTTTTAAAATATTACCAAGGCAAGCTCTACATGCTAAAACTTTAGGATTTGTACACCCAAGAACAGAGAAGTTTATGAGTTTTGATACCGAAATACCTACTGATATGCAACAGTGTATAGAGAAGTGGAAAATGTACTCTAAGCATCAAGATATGGAATAGAGTTTAAATATATGGCTAAAAAAAATCCGAATATTAATTCGGATTTTTTTGTTTTGCTATTTCTGCATTTCGCCCTATAAGTATTGCTCTTTCGTTTCTAATTACAAGTCTCATTTTTTCTACCTGTCCAGGTGTAAAACGACTTCTACATAACATATTGTTTACGCCTCTGCCAGTCCATTGTGTCATAAAGTTAAACGTGTCTGGTGTGTAAAGCATACCATTTTCGTCGGTTTCTGTGCCAATGTAAGCACAGTTAGTCTCGTCTATATTGGTTTCGTTTAAAACAGGCGATGCAGGTGTATCAGCTATTAAATCGCCAGCTACTGTAGCGTTGCTTCCGTCTACTAATTCTAGGTTTCCATTAGGGTCTTGAATATTCTCACTAGTATTGAATAAGCCTAAATAATGACCAACTTCATGTGTTAATGTAGCTGTATTGTTTGGCTCGAATGCAGCACGTCCTAATTTTATATTATTACCTTCGTTTGGTCGTAATGCAGTAGCATCAATAGTTTCTAGTGTATTGTCGCTTTGTCTGTCAGATAATCTGTTAAAATAAAATATATTTAAACTTTGTGCATCTTCAAAAGGTAATAAGTCACGTCTAGATCTTAAATCATCCTGTCTAATAAAACCTCTATTCCAAGCCGTATTATTAACAGGTTTAACCTCTTTTGTAACAAACCTTATATTCCATTGGTTAAAGTTGTTGTTTAAAAAGGTCATCATTAAATTTACATTAGAAATAGTTGTTGTTGGGTTTTCTCCGTTATCATCTCTAGATATATGATGAACCACATTAATTTCTAAAATTTCTTTATCTTCTGCAATAGCAGGGAAATCATCGGCATCATTATTACAGCTATTTAAAAAAATAAAACCGATACTAACTAAAATAAAAAAAAATGTTGTTATGTACTTATTTTGCATTGTGGACTTTGTTTTGTACTTCAAAATTACTTAATTAGAATTAATTGCCTCTCTACTAGCCGATGTTTTTGCTAATATTCTTTTTAAAAGGAGTAACATTTCGGCTTGTCGTTCTTCTGTAGCTGTAATAGTCGCATTGCTGTTAATATTGTTTACAGTAATTGTTGTAGAATTTGTACTGTTTATGCTAGATAGTATAGATTCTTCTTTTTGTAATATTTTTTGTAGTAAGTATAAAATACTTTCTTGATTTTCTGTTGTCCCTAAATTAGGTAATGGTATTTGTGTGGCTTGAAATTGAAAGGTGTTTGTTGCTGTCGACAAGTCTACGCTTGTAGACCAGGGCGAAAACTGATCTCTAGTAACCAAAAAGCTTAGTGTATTAGTGTCTTGTGTTGTAAAGGCTATTGTGCCAGTAAAATTTGTATTTGTTTCTAGAGTAGTATTTGTTGTTTCGTCCCTAATTAGAACATCGCCCATGGTAATATTAGTTATTTCCACTAATTTAAAAGTGCCGCTAGCATCGGTAAGACCTACATCTAAATTAGTGTTATTGCTAATTAAAGATGTGTTTGTAGATGAGATACTGTTAAATTTATCGCAGGTGCTTAGTACAGCGTTTCCAGATAAAATAAGTTGATAATTGCCTATGTTTAAATTATTAGCTTCGGGTTTAACTAAGAGTTCTGTTAAATTTGGTTGGGTAAGATTAGAGAGTTTGTTAAGCTTTATAAAGTCGTAAAGTTGACATAAATTAGTGTTTGCATTAATGGAAATGCTTTGTGTGTTGTGATTTATGTTTATGCCAGGGTAATTATTTACAACGGTTGTATTGGTTTCTGTAATATTAGTGTCGTTTATTAAAATAATATTGTCTTTTACAGGATTGGTAAAATTTCTAATTTGTGCATAATACTGCTTGTCGTAGGTTGGTATAACTAAGGTCGATGTTCCTCTGTCAAAATTTAAACTTACACTGTTATCTATTTTTAAAATCTCCTGTTGGGTTATATTTCCTTGTGCGTTTGTAGTTTCGTTGTAATCTATATTTTGTGTCGTGTTGTTAAATAACAAAACTTGTATGTCTTGCTTTGGCGTAAAAGCTTCGTTAGTTATAGTAACATTATGCGTGTAAAATTCTTTTACACGACTGGCTTGACCTGTATATCCCGTCCATCCAACAGGTTTTATGGGGTCTACAAACATAAAATCTACATTACGTTGATCAAAATTCCACCTTGTTGCATCCCAATCCATATTAAAGGTTTTAAAATCGCCGTTAGCTCCAGAGCCTCCAACTATTCTTGAAATTCCTTCTAGTTTTAGGTTGTTAATAATTTCTACTTCGCCATTATTTCTAGCTCCAGGCTCAAAATTTAAATTACCTCTAGCGTTGGTAATGGTTATGTTGTTTAGGGTTTCTGATGTTTGAAAATGAATAAAATCGCTATTACCATAACTTACAAAGGTTACATTATCCATATTAAAAGTGTAATTTCCATTATTAAAAAAATCACTTCTGTTATTTGTCACGCCTTGCAAATAAAAGACTCTTGTAAAATTTGCTGTGTAAGCGCTATTAAAAGAATGTATTTTGGGCAGTCCAGAATAGTGTATGGTAATATCTGTAAAAGTTACTATTGCGGGTGTTCTTGGTTCAAAGCGAAAAGATTCTGGAAAGTGGTAAACCGCATTATTGTCGGTTAAATTACCATTAACACGTAAGCTAGCATTAAATGTAATATTTCTATTTGTTGTACTTCCTGCTTGAGGGTTAGCAATAATAAAAGTACGTAAATTATCTCCTGTTTCATTGCCATTAATGGTAATTAACGTACCCGCATTGTTTAACGTAATTTGCCCAAAAAAAGCAGTTGTATGTATTAGGAAAAAGTATATAAAATAAGGTTTTATGTTTTTCATTTTAATTGTATGTTAGGGCTTGACATGCAGTTAAAGTTATAGGCTGTGCACCACTAGCAAATGCTACAGCTTCTATGTTTACATCTGTTTTATTGTAGCGCACAACACGGTAATCTGTTGTGTTTATTTGCATAGATATATAACAGAAATTAGTGTCTTGAAAAAACAATTCATTTTCTACAATAGTTTTAGAGGCATTATCTAATATCGCAACCCATTTAGTACCGTCAAAAAAATAGACTTTTTTATCTGTATTATCCATAACTACCATACCAGCATTTAAGTCGCTTGTTGGAATACTTGTTCTGTCTGTTGTGCTAACTTCATTTAAGCCTAAGAATAGTTGAGGGTCTACTTGAGCATTTAGGCCTAATCCTAAAAAAAATAGGAAGACGTATAATAATAATTTCATGGTTTAAAGTTAGTTTTATAGGTTGTAATTTTACTAAAATAAGAAAAATCTTTTAATTGTTTTAGCTGTGTTTCATAAAAATTATATTGGTAATCCTTATATAAGCTCCTATTTAATTAATATTTTTGTTTTATAGATTTTATAATTTATATGCATTAAATAATCTTTAAATTTTTGTTATGAAACTAGTTATATCTCCTGCTAAGTCTCTTGATTTTGAAACACAAGTGCCAACCCAGATTAAAACTGAAGCGCGTTTTTTAAAACAATCTGAACAATTAAACAACGTTCTAAAAGAAAAAACACCTAAGGAATTGTCTAGCTTAATGAAAATATCAAATAATTTAAGTGAGTTAAATTACCAACGTAATCAAGAATGGCAATTACCTTTAATAGAGGCAAAATCAAGACAAGCTATTTATGCTTTTAATGGTGGTGTTTATAAAGGTTTAGATATTTATAATTTGCCAGAAGAAAAAATTGATGTCATGCAAAATACAGTACGTATACTTTCTGGTTTGTATGGATTGCTTAAACCAACAGACTTAATTATGCCTTACCGATTAGAAATGGGCACAAAATTATCCATAGGCGATTATAAAAATTTATACGAATTCTGGAAAAAAGACATTGTTAATACGCTAAACGAAACCTTAAGTGATGATGAGGTTTTCTTAAATTTAGCTAGTAATGAGTATTTTAAAGCTATAGATAAAAAAGCTTTAAAAGTACCTGTTATAACGGCCAATTTTAAAGATTTAAAAAATGGAGAATACAAAATAATTTCGTTTTATGCCAAAGAAGCTCGCGGATTAATGGCGCGTTACGTTATAGATACCAATGCAAAAACAGTAGAAGATTTAAAAGGATTTAACTATAATGGTTATAGTTTTAGTGAATCTATGTCTAAAACAAACGACCTTATTTTTGTAAGATAAAATAGCGTATGTAAGTAAAATGGTTTTTTAACATGTAAAAAGATTACTAAATCAGTCTTTGTTAGCTAAAAAACAGTAATTCATCTATTTTTTGTTATTTTGTTAATTATTAACTAATTTTTCGACTAATTTGTTATTAAAATTAAAACTGACCTAAGTATGATAAGAAATGAATGGAGTGAAAAGTGGAAAGAAATTAAATTTGATGATGAGATATCAAAAGAAGAAAAGTATAAAATTTCTAACTACGGGCGCATTTTAAATTGTAAGAAAGATGAAGAGTATTTAATGAAGGAATACTATATAAATGGTTACCAAAATTTACCTGTAAAAAAAGTGAAAGGTACGCGCACAAGCCGTTATGTTCATAAATTAGTAGCAGAGCATTTTTTAGAAAAAAATGATGGTGTGTTTGTTATTCATTTAAATTATGATAAAACAGATAATCGTGTGCAGAATTTACGTTGGGCAACAAAACGAGAAAAGGAATTGCACCAATTTTCTAACCCCGAGTTTATTGAAGCACGACGAAGAAAACCTGTGAACTCTAAATTAACAGAAGCTAAAGTGATGTTACTTAAGAAAAAAATAAACGATCCTAACAGAAGAACACGATTAAAAATGATAGCTAAGCAGTTTGGAATTTCCGAAATGCAGTTATATAGAATAAAAACAGGCGAAAACTGGGGACATGTAAAGGCTTTAGTTTAAAAGTCGTTATCGTAATATGTTGTTGCATCTACAATAAGCTGGTCTATTCTATGTCTCTCTAATTGCACCGTAGAAGTGTTCCAGTCTAAATATAAAGTTATATCCTTTAAAATACAGTCTAAATAAAGCACAACGCTTTCTATATTAAAATATAAGCGACCTGTTCTTCGTACAAAAAAGTCTGCTAAATTTGTGGTCATTTCATAATGGACACAATACCATAACTCGCTTCTTATTAAGCGTTCTGTGCTAGAGACTATGTCGGTAAATGTCTTGTATTTATCTATTATAATATCGGTTTGTTTGCCATAGGTGGTGCATAAATACCAAGCGTAATAAGGATCATTTATGTTTAAGCTTTTAAGTGTATTTTCTAGTGTTTTTATATAGGTGTTAACATCTTTATTTGTAGACAATGTAGGAGTAACTAAAGTAATTTGTTCTGTTTTAGATGGTTTTAAAGCTCGTTTGTCTTCTTGGCTCATGTTTTTTATAACAGCATCTAAAGCACGTTGCGCCATTTTTCTATATCCAGTAAGTTTCCCGCCTGCAATAGAAATAAGACCGCTTTTAGATATAAATAATTCATCTTTTCTAGATAACTCCGATGGCGATTTACCAGCTTCATGAATTAATGGTCTTAACCCAGCCCAATTAGAACTAATATCATTTATTGTAATGTTTACATTTGGAAAAGCATTGTTTATCGCTTTAACTACATAATTAGCATCGCTTTTGGTAGCCACTACACGGTTTAAATCTCCAGTATATGTGGTGTCTGTTGTACCAACATAAGTTGTTTTTCCTCTGGGAATTGCAAAAACCATTCTGCCATCAGGTGTGTCAAAATACACGGGCTGTTTTACGGGTAATTTACTTTTAGGAAATACAAGATGTACACCTTTAGTAAGGTGTAAATATTTTTTGTTTATAGAATCGTCTTTTTTTCTTAATGTGTCTACCCATGGGCCTGCAGCCGATACGTAATGTTTTGCTTTAATAGTAAAAGTGCCTTGTGTAATATGATCTACACAATTTAAGCTGTCTATTTTAGATGTCGAGCCGTAGTTAAACGATTCTATTTCGCAGTAATTAATTATTGTAGCACCTAAGCGGTTTGCTTTTTTTAAAACCTCTAGGGTTAATCTTGCATCATCGGTACGGTATTCTGCATATAGTCCGCCACCTTTTACAATTGTTTCATCTAATAAAGGTTCTTTTTGTAATGTTTCTGTTTTATTAAGCATGCGTCTACTATCGGGACCTTGTACATTAGCTAAATAGTCGTAAACTTTAAGTCCTAAAGCCGTCATCATTTTGCCATAAGTTCCACCTTTTATAATAGGTAATAACATTTTTTCTGGTATAACAAGATGTGGTGCTAACTTGTGCACAATGGCACGTTCTTGGCCAGATTCTCTAACTAAACCAATCTCTAATTGTTTAAGGTAGCGAAGTCCGCCGTGAATTAGTTTTGTAGACTTGTTACTGGTGCCAGAAGCAAAATCATTTTTTTCTACTAAGCAAACACGTAACCCTCTAGAAACGGCATCTAAAGCAATTCCAGCGCCAGTTATACCACCACCAATAATAATTAAATCAAAAACTTCTGTTTTAAGTTTTTTTAATGTTTTCGGTCTTTTTAAAACTGAAAAAGAGGACGCTTCTTGCATAAAATTTAGATGTGTTTATTACAACCAAATATAACGTAATTATTTAAGTTTATTAGTGCCTGTAGATGTTGTAAGATTAATTTAGTTGATGTTTTTTACTTCACAAATCAACTATTAGCTTATTTTTAATTCTTATATTAAAACCCTATATAATTGTAATAAAATATGTTAAAGATAGAGCGTAAGTTTAAGTTGTTTTTTGTGTTGTTTCTGTTAGCTTTAGTTGGCTATACACAACAAAATAAGGTGACGGTTACAGGCGAATTAAAAAAATGGCATAAGGTGACTTTAAATCTTGAAGGCGATTTTCTAGTAGAAAAAGATACTGTAAACCCTTTTTTAAACTACCGATTAAATGTTATTTTTAAAAGTAAAAACAAGGTATATATAGTGCCAGGTTTTTATGCAGCCGATGGAAATGCAGCAGAAACAAGTGCCACAAAAGGAAACGTTTGGCGGGCACATTTTATGCCAGACGAAGAAGGCGAATGGAGTTACGAGGTGCTGTTTAAAAAAGGAGAAAATATAGCTTTAAGTAGCGATATTCATGCTGGTAAGTCTGTAGGTTTTCACGGTGTAAAAGGACATTTTACTATTACATCAGGAGCTAAAATAAAAACAGATTTTCGTGCAAAAGGACGTTTGCAGTACGCAAATAAACGTTACTTGCAATACACCGAGACACAAGAGCCTTTTATAAAAGGAGCGGCTGTTACACCTAAAAATTTTCTAGCATATTATGAGTTTAATAATACTTTGGCTTCTAGAAAATACGCTTTACATGCTCCCGATTGGAAAAATACAGACCCTGTTTGGCAAAATAATAAAGGCAAAAACATGATTGGTTTTCTTAATTATTTGGCTTCAAAGAAAATGAATTCTATTTATTTTGAAATGTTAAATCTTGTACAAGAAGACACAGAGGTTTACCCTTGGGTTAATGTTAACAATCCGTATCGTTTAGATTGTAGTAAGTTAGATCAATGGGAAATTGTTTTCGATCATATGGATAAATTGGGAATCATGTTAGATATAGAATTACATGTTACTCATTTAAAAGCGAAACAAAAATTATATTACAGAGAGTTAATAGCTAGGTTTTCGCATCATTTAGGAATGACATGGAATATTGTACAAGAAGATGAATTGAACGATG
>CALHCQ010000009.1 GCA_937936645.1 uncultured Algibacter sp. | reverse complement strand
TTATTTATAGCTTTTTTTAAAGTTTCTTTATCTTGAATATTATGAATCACTTGTCTTGTTTGCCAACAATTTTTCTTTATGTTGGTTCTTAAATTTCCAGATACATTGGGATTATTTTGTGTGTTTATAATTACTTTTTCGCCTTGATAAGCTAAAGTTGTTCTTTTCTTTTCCTCGTAATTTTGACCTGTATATTTATTTTTACCGTCAATATCGGCTTGATAGCCTCTTAATGCAAATGGCTTATTTTTAATTAATTCACTCCTATAATTTATACCGCTATTGCCTAATTTAGAAATACGATAACTTAGTTTTAATTCAAAATTTTCGGGTTGTCCGCCTTGCCAAATAATAAAGGTGTTACGTTTTAAAATAGTTTCTGGAGTTACGGTACCAACTAGACTACCATTTTCTACATGCCAGTATGTACTGTCGCCATGCCAATTGTGTAATGTTTTACCATCAAATATATATACAAAATTATTTTTTATCTTAGACTTACACGATAGTAGACTAACCAAAGCTATAAGACTTATAAATATTTGTTTATTTATGCGCATATAAAGTTTAATTATAGTACTGCTACAGTACGTTATTTATAATATCTTGTACAACTTCTGGGTTAAGTAAAGTACTTGTATCGCCTAAGTTACTCGTGTCTTTACATGCTATTTTACGTAGTATACGACGCATTATTTTACCCGATCGTGTTTTTGGTAAGCCACTTGTAAATTGTATTTTATCGAGTTTAGCAATAGGGCCTATATGCTCTGTAATGATTTGATTAATTTCTTTTCTTAAATTATCGTGTCTTCTACCCTCTCCGGTGTCTTTTAAAATAACATAACCGTAAAGGGCATTTCCTTTTACATCGTGAGGAAAACCAACAATAGCAGACTCTGCCACTGCTGGATGCTCGTTAACAGCATCTTCTATGGGTGCCGTTCCTAAATTATGGCCAGATACAATAATAACATCATCTACACGTCCGGTAATTCTATAATAACCAACCTCATCGCGCAATGCACCATCGCCTGTAAAGTACATGTTTTTATAGGCCGAAAAGTAGGTGTTTTTATAGCGTTCGTGGTTTCCCCATATTGTTCTTGCCATGGCAGGCCATGGGTATTTTATACACAGTCTACCTTCTACTTGGTTACCTTTTAATTCGTTAGCATTATCGTCCATTAAAGCGGGTTGTATGCCAATAAAAGGTAATGTAGCATAAGTGGGTTTTGTAGGAGTTACGTATGGTATAGGGGTTATCATTATACCACCCGTTTCGGTTTGCCACCAAGTATCTACAATAGGACTTTTCTTTTTACCTACATTATCATTATACCAATGCCAAGCTTCTTCGTTTATGGGTTCGCCTACAGAACCAAGTACTTTTAAACTGCTTAAATCGTATTTTTCTACTAAATCTACCCCTTGCTTAGCTAATGCTCTTATAGCGGTTGGTGCTGTGTAAAATTGAGTAATTTTATGTTTTTCTACCACCTCCCAAAAACGACCAAAATCGGGATAGCTAGGCACCCCCTCGAACATAACAGTTGTGGCACCATTGGCCAATGGCCCATAAACAATGTAACTATGCCCCGTAATCCATCCAATATCTGCTGTACACCAATACACATCATTTTCTCTGTATTGAAATACATTTTTAAAAGTGTAGGCCGCATAAACCATATAGCCAGCTGTACTATGTACCATACCTTTAGGTTGCCCTGTAGATCCTGATGTATATAAAATAAATAAAGGATCTTCGGCATTCATAACTTCGGCTTCACAAACTTTAGAAGCCTTGTTTAATAAAGGCTCTAGCCAATAATCGCGACCTGTTTTCATGCTTATCTGGCTGTCTATTCGTTTGGCAACAAGTACGGCTTGTACGCCTGGGCAATGCTCCAGAGCCTCGTCTACAATACCCTTTAAATCTATCGTTTTTGCACCTCTATAAGAACCATCGCTAGTTAATACAAGCTTACAATCGCTGTCGTTAATTCGGGTTGCTAATGCTGTAGCAGAAAACCCAGCAAATACCACCGAGTGTATAGCCCCTATTCTAGCACAGGCTAAAACAGCTATGGCCAATTCTGGAATCATGGGTAGGTAAATACAAACGCGATCGCCACGTTTTACAGCTTTGCTTTTTAAAACATTGGCAAATTGGTTAACGCGTTCGTGTAATTGGTTATATGTTATATGTTGAGCTGCCTCATTAGGGTTATTGGGTTCAAAAAGAATGGCTGTTTTATTTCCTCTAGTAGACAAGTGCCTGTCTATACAATTTTCTGTGATGTTTAATTGGGCGCCTTCAAACCATTTTACATCGGGTTTAGAAAAATCCCAACTTAAAACGTTATCCCATTTTTTTCGCCACATAAAATGTTCTTCGGCTATTTCTTCCCAAAAGACTTCTGGGTTTCTAATAGATTTTCTGTAAACTTGATAATATTCTTCTAAATGTTTTATGTGATAATTACTCATGGTATTTAGTATATGGTTCTAGTTGGTTTTTTATAATGTAACGTTATATTTACCTGACTTCTAAAATAATAAAATTATACTATTTTTAAGACGTTTTACATACTATAAACTCATAAAATAAACTTTTAATAGATGCAAAAAAAATTAGACATCGCTTATTTAGGACATGATATACTGAGATCTAAAACGACTCGTGTAGACCATATTGAAGATAAAGCTTTTCAAGAATTTATAGACCATATGATTTATACGGTTAAAGCGGTTAACGGATTAGGTATAGCAGCACCACAAGTATACAAAAAAGATCGTGTTTTTATTATGGCATCTAAACCCAGTGAGCGTTACCCAAACGCACCAACCATGGCACCTATTGCTATAATAAACCCCGAAATTATAAAACATAGTAAGACCACTACCAAAGATTGGGAAGGCTGTTTAAGTATACCAGGAATAAGAGGTTTGGTACCTAGGTACGATAGTATAACCGTTAAATATACCAATAGGTTTGGAGCTCTAATAAATAGCTCTTTCACAGGTTTTATAGCACGCATTTTTCAGCATGAAATAGACCATTTAAATGGCCTTGTTTTTCTAGATAGACTAGAAACTAACAAAGACATTATAGCCGAAAGCGAATATCAAAAAATAATTAACACATCTTTATAATTCCATTTTTACTAAAGTAATAAAGCTTTAGCTAATGTTTGCTGATAAATAACTTCGTACTGAGGTACAATTTCATGTAAATCGAACTTTAAAGCTTCTTGTCTCGCATTGTTTTTAAATTGAGCTAATCGGTCTTCATCTTTTAAAATATGAATAGCATTTTTACTCATTTCTTCTACATCGCCAACTTCGCTTAAATACCCAGACACACCTTCTACATTAACCTCTGGTATACCACCTGTGTTGCTAGAAATAACTGGCACTCCAGATGCCATAGCCTCTAGTGCTGCTAAGCCAAAACTTTCGGTTAAGGATGGAAGCAAAAACAAATCGCTAAAACATAAAATTTTATCTATTTCGTTACTTCTGCCAAAAAATATAACTTTATGCGTTATACCTAATTTAGCACAAAGTAATTCGGCTTTTTCTTTTTCTGGTCCTTCACCAATAAACATTAATTTGGCAGGTATTTCTTTTTGAATGTTATAAAACACCTTAACAACATCTTCTACACGTTTTACAGGCCTTAGGTTACTAATATGAGTAATAATTTTTTCGCTATCGTTGGCCATCATACCACGTTTGCAATCTGTAAAAGAATGTTTATATTTTTCTAGATCTATAAAATTTGGCACCACGCTTATATCATTTTTAATATCAAATAATCGCAATGTGTCTTGTTTTAAACTCTGAGATACTGCTGTTACAGCATCTGATTTGTTAATACTAAAAGTTACAGCAGGCTTGTAAAAAGGATGGCTACCAACCAAAGTAATATCTGTACCATGAAGCGTGGTTACTATAGGCACATAAATATCTTCTTCTATTAACATTTTTTTTGCCATATAAGCGGCATAAGCATGAGGTATAGCGTAATGTACGTGTAAAATTTCTATTTTATGTAGCTTTACCATATCGACTAGTTTACTAGACAAAGCTAGCTCGTAGGGTTGGTAATGAAATAAAGGATATTCTGGCACAGTAACTTCGTGATAGTGCACATTATTACTTAACAAATCTAACCTTACAGGCTGATTGTATGTTATAAAATGAATTTCATGTCCGCGTTTAGACAATTCTAAACCTAATTCTGTTGCAACAACACCACTACCTCCAAATGTAGGGTAACAAACCATACCTATTTTCATTAAAATATATTTTTTACACCACAAAGTGTATTAAGTTTAACTCGTTAAATTTAGAGTTATTACGTTTAATTTTCTATAGCATCGTATATATAACGCTGTATTTCTGTTCTTATATTATGTCTTAACAATAAATTTTTACCTGCATTAGGGTAGGTTCTATTTGCTAAAAACACATATACAATTTCTTCTTCAGGATCTGCCCAAGTGTAAGCTCCTGTAAATCCAGAATGCCCAAAACTGGTTTTAGATACACAACCACAAGTGGGCCCTTTATCGCCTAATTGAGGCTTGTCGAAACCGACACCTCTTCTATTATTTTTATCACAGAAATAACATTTATTAAACTGTGCTAATGTTTCTGGTTTAAAATAACGTTTACCGCCATAGGTCCCTTCTTGTAAATACATTTGCATTATTTTAGCAACATCGTTTGCATTACTAAAAACACCTGCATGACCTCCTACTCCACTTTGCATAGCGGCTCCCATGTCGTGCACATGCCCATGTACTTTGTCTTGTCTAAAATAAGTATCAATTTCTGTAGGTACAATATGTTTATTACTAACTTTTCTAAATGGATTATACATGCTATGGTTAGCGCCTAAAGATTTATAAAAATGATTTTGAACTAAAACATCTAACCCTTGGTCGTAATAAGTTTCAATATATTTCTTTAAAATATAGTAAGGAAAATCGCTATACCTATATTTTAAACGATCTAACAAATCACTATCCCTTATAATACGTTGTATAGAGTCTTTATAATCGGTACGTAAGTATAAGTTTTTTGAGACTTCTAAATTATACGCCGCACTTGGTGTTTGCCTATAATATTTAGCACTTGGTTTTTTTGTAATCGAATCTAAAGTATGGGTGTAAAAAGGTTCCCAAGGCCTTAATCTAGCATAGTGAGATAACATTTTTTTTAAAGTAATTCTTTCTTTATTAGAACCTTTATATTCGGGTAAAATATCGCCTAATTTAGCATCAATAGATACGTTGTTCTTATCGACTAACTCCATGAGTAATGGTAGTGTTGCAAGTATTTTTGTTAATGAGGCAACATCGTAAATGTCTTCAAATTTAACTTTAGTAGATTCGTTATAAGTATGTTTACCAAAGCTTTTGTTGTACACTACCTGTCCTTTTCTAGCTACCAATAGCTGTATGCCTGGGGTCATTTTAGATTTTATAGCCCATTGTGCTAAAGAATCTATTTTTTTTAATTTAAACGAACTCATGCCTGCACGCTCTGGTACCGTGTATCCTAATCTATTAATAGAATTTGTTAGTATGCCTTCGCCAACTTTAAAGTTTTGACCAATAGATACTGGTAGTTTTCCTTTATAAGGTAATGCGCCAAAAATAAGCTGTGCCGATTTTTCTTGAGAAATTTTACTGTTTTGATAACTTACCACAATACTATTTATAGCCGATGTATCTTTTATGTTAATAAGTGCATAAGGTTTAACAAAAATGTTTAAAATAACGTTATGACGCTTTGCTATTTCTGCAATCCATTGTAATTCTACTTTAGATATTCTAGCACTTTTCCAGGGGTTGGCATTAGAGCGATGAAAACCAATGATTACGGTATTATAACCCGCAAGCTTTTTTAATAGACCACCTATATTATTATCGCTTACTTGATGTACTTTAGTGTATTTTTTTAAAGTATTTAAAAAAGAAACTCCAGAGTCGTCACCTAATTTTAAATAGGCTATTTTCTTTTTATCTAAATCTTTTATTGGCAATAAGTTATCTTTATTTTTTACTAGAGTTATAGCATTTTCCAGCAATTCTTCATATAAAATATCATCTTTTGGTCTGTTTAAATCTTTAGATAAATTATATAATCCTACAGGTTGATATTTGTGTAAACCAACCTTATATTTTGCCATAAGAATTTTTTTAACAGAATAGGATAACCTGGCTTCTGTAATAGTACCTTTATGGTAAGATTCTATAATTTTTGTAACACCTTGCCCCACGTTTTCTGACATAAGCATAACATCATTACCTGCCTTAAAAGCAACTAAATCTATGTCGCCAACTTCTTTAAAATTAGCTGCGCCTTTCATGGTTAAAGCATCTGTAAATATTAAACCTTTAAAACCTAATTGTTCTTTTAAAATATGGGTTACAATATGCTTAGATAAAGATGATGGATATCCTGAAGGCTCTAAACTAGGTACATTTAAGTGAGCCACCATAACACTAGACAATCCTTTTTTTATTAAGGTTTTGTATGGGTACAACTCTATGGAGTCTATGCGTTTTTCTGTAAAATTAACCGTTGGTAATGTTTTATGAGAATCGGTATCGGTATCGCCATGACCAGGAAAATGCTTAGCATTTGCTAAAACACCTGCACTTTGCATACCCTCCATAAAGGCAGCTGCTTTTTGGGTAACATTATCTCTATCTTCTCCAAAAGACCTATTACCAATTATAGGGTTATTGGGGTTTGTATTTATATCTACAACAGGAGCAAAATTAAAATGCACCCCTAAACGCTTGCAATGCTCTCCTATTTGACGTCCTGTTTGCTCTACTAACTTCGTGTTTTTTATAGCTCCTAAAGTCATATTCCATGGAAACGCGTATGTAGAATCTAAACGCATACTTAAACCCCACTCGGCATCCATACCTATTAATAAGGGTAATTTAGAACTCGCCTGAAGTTCGTTATTAAGTTTAGCTTGACGATTAGGGCCTCCATTAGAATAAATTAAACCACCAATGTGATATTTTTTTATTAAATCTATTATTTTACTTTTTGAGGCTGCATCTTGGTTAGACATAACCTGTACCATATAAAGTTGGCCAACACGTTCTTTTAAACTCATAGAAGCATAAATGCTGTCTACCCATTTTTTTTGCTGTAATACATCTTTGGTTTCTAAAGGGTTAGATGACTGACAAAATGTATTTATTGAAAATAAAAATGATAGTAAAAAAATAAAAATTGAACGCATAAATAAAATATTAATTAGGCCTATTAATAGCTACACAAAATAACATTAATAATTATGCCAAACTAATACTTTTATAAAGTATATAAAAAAATATTTAATCGCCATCATTATCTGTTGGCAAAACGGAAACCGATAGTATACTTGCTGCATCGACAGATAAATATTTAACCAAATCTGTTAGAGCGTCGTATAACAAACCAACATTTGGGTCATTATTTTCTATGGCTACATATAAATTATCATCTAAGGCATTTATAGGGTTGTATACATTTAAAATAGCTTTGTTTATTTGGTTACTAATAGTATTGCTTCCAGAAATAGTATTAACCAAGCTAGAAAAATTAACTGTACTTAAAGTATAAGCCTGCTCTACTTCTTCTACCGTACTTTTAATTAATGCTAACGAGTTTCTACTTCTAAAAGCCTCTAAACCTGTTAAGTTTATATTAGTAGACCCCTCTAAACCTGCTGGTTTACCTAATTTTGTAACTCTAGTAACATCTAGTATATTTATTAATTGATTAAATGCTAAGCACCTTGCATTATCTATACAAGATATACTTCTGGCATTAATAAATTCATTTTTATAATCGTCTTCCCAAAAACGTATTAAGGCGTTTATTTGTGTTAAAACTTGATGTGTTACTGCCTGTAAATAGTTTACTCTAAAATCATCTACCAAAAGCATATTAAAAGCATTATTTGTATTGTTGTTTCCAAACAATAAATACTCCATGGTTGCCAAACCTTGTGCAGAAGAACTTTGTCGTGATATAAAATCTGGGGTAAAATTAATTTTTAAATTAATATTGCGTTCTATAACAGAAGTCGATGCTGGAAAATTATATATTAGTGTATCAAAAAACAATGCTTTTACCGCCACTAAATTATAAGCTCTTGTTTTAGAAAAGGTTTGTGCTAACTTTAACCATTGCGACTGCAATAAAACTAAATTGTTTAAAGATTTATTTTGAGTAAAATTAGTGGTAAGCACGAGTTGCTGCTCTACCTCATTTTTAAAATTTGTTAAAGAAGGTAAAATATTTGTGTCGTAATAAAATTCATGAAATGTATCTATAGCCTTAGGAGCTTCATTATCATCTGTATTGCAAGCAAATAAAATTAAAAACAGTGTACTTAAAAAAAATGGTTTCATAATTATAACGTGTTTAAAAAGTCTATTAAAAATTGCCTATCGGTTACTGGTAAGTTCATAAAAGCACTTTTAGAGGTTTTAGCTTCTCCATCATGCCATAAAATAGCTTCTTCAATATTACGTGCTCTACCATCATGTAATAAAAAAGTATGCTTATTTACAGACTCTATTAAACCTAAGCCCCATAAAGGTTGTGTTCTCCACTCGCTACCATTGGCTAAAAAATCGGCTCTATCATCGGCTAAACCAGATCCCATATCGTGTAATAAAAAATCGGAATAAGGCCTAATTACAATATTTTCTAATTGAGGTAACAAATTATAGTTACTGGTTGTAAACTTGTCTATATGACAAGCAACACAGGCTAGTTGGTTAAATATTTTTTTACCCTTTAAAACATTTAAGTCTTTTACATTTCTACGTTTTGGTACCGATATAGCAGCTTGGTAAATCATCATTCTTTCAAATTGCCTATCGTTAACCTCGACGTTTTCTCCTGGGTTATTTCCGTTAGATAAAGTACTGCAATCTATACCGTCAGGACAGTTCTCGTTAGGAAAAATAGACGTTGTTAACCCCATATCGCCATTAAACGCTGCTGCAATTTGCTGCTCTAAATTTGGCTGATTAGCCTTCCAGCCAAAACGACCTATAGATGTTTTATTTGCTTTAACATTCCATACTCTATTGGCTTTACCAGAAATGCCATCGGCATTAGCATCGTTTATATCCTCATTTTTCAAAATACTTAATTCGCTAAGCGCGTCTATAAAACCCAAACCTATAACTTGCTGCCCAATACGTGGCGATTGTTTTAATCCTGCTGTACTCCCATAATTCTGGTTTGCTACAGTATAGTTTGGCTTTCGCAATTGATAAGCTGTTCCGTCTGGATAATTCCCTTCTATAATATCAAAATTAACGTTTATAGATCCCTCTTCTCTAATACCTAAGTTAGCATCGTCTTGCAATTGATCGCCATAATTTAAAGATGGTATTGGCCCTGTTACAGGATCGTTTCCTGTACTAAATCGCAATAAAAACCCTTGAGACCCCATCCCGTTTTCTAGTAAAGGCATACCTCTACCATCTCTTAAATGGCAAGCACTACAAGCTCTTGCATTAAAAAGGGGGCCAAGTCCATCTCTAGAAGTTGTTGTTGCTGGTGAGGACACCCAACTTTGGTCGAACATGGCATTTCCTACTCCAAAAAAAGAAAGTTCTAATTCTGACAAACCAGGAATACCGCGACCAAAAGCTTTATCGGCAGTAAAAGCGTCTATAGATAATTGAGAGACTAAATTTTCTTCTCCAGGTTGGTAATTTATATCTACATAGTCTTGTTCGGAAAACCGATCTGACTGACAAGAAAAAACAAGTAAAATTAGCGCTAGCTTAATAAATATATTCATAGGTATATTAAAAATAAAAGAACCGGAGTCGCTAAAAAGCGACTCCAGTTGAAACTAATAAATAAATGAAATAAACTAATTTATGGTAATGTTTACACCAAGCTGGTTAGCAGCTTCTGCAATAGCAACTCCTTGTTGTTTTAATGCTGATGATAGTTGTCCTGCTGGACCATTAGATCCTAAAGTTTCTTGATCTACAATCTCATCGAAATTTTGACCTAAACCTAACAATGTATTTAATCTAGATAATGTTGTTTGTGCTACACTGCTTAATTGATTACCAACAGTTTCATTCTCTTGGTTTACCAAATCGATTAAGGATACTCCTGTTAACACACTACCGTTTGCCTGAGTATATGCGCCAACAATAATATTATTGATGCCTTGAACATTGGCTTTCATATCGTTATTTGTATTGTCAGAAAAACAAGAATGCTCATTTTCTTGACCTTCATCTATAGCAGGATCTATACGCTCTAATGCGACCTCTCCGTTAGATATAAAACCAATACCATTTAAAATATTACCTAAAGCAACATTTTCGCTTAAGTTTTCGAACACTGTTCGGTATGAACCTCCAACAGCCCAAGTATTGTTTAAATCGTTTAAATCTGATATTAATAAATCTGTTACAATTTGTAAATATTGCGATCTTCGTGCTGCAAAATCTGCTGTTGTATAATCTTCAAAACTACGATTTCCAGATATAGAAAAATCTTGAACATTTAAATTATCGGCGGTAGCGTTTAAATCTTGTCCCCAAAGTAAAAACTCTATAGCGTGCCACCCTGTAGATATGTTATCATCTTTACCTTCTTCATTTTTAGCAATTATAGCATCTTCTGTTAAGGCAAATGTTGCATCACCAATTAAACCATTTTGAACAAATGTACCATCGCTATTTATTACATAATCAATATACCCCTCGTCTAAAGGCCAAGCGTTAATTTGACCTTCTGTACCCAATAAATCTTCGTTATCGATTGGTCCATTTGCTTCCCTATAAGCTTCTGTTTGCCCATAAAAATCTCTAGCATTTAACCATGCTGCTCTAGCTAATTCTAATCGCTCTTGACTAGGTGACGCTAGAAAAGCATCTATTTGGGTTTTCATTTCTAGCGCTGTGTTATAAGAATCGGAATAGTTGGCTGATGCTATTCTAGCATAACTTTCTATAAAACTACTTCTAGAAGCATTAAGATTTTGTGTGCCACTTGAATCGTCGTCGCTAGAACAAGAAAATAAAATACAGGCTGTTGTTATTGATAACAGTAAACTTTTTAATTTGAAATTCATTTTTATAAATTTTATTTAGACTTATTTAAAATAAGACGCAAACATAGTATTAAAAAACAGTCTAAAAAAATTTATTTAGAATAAATTTAAATAAAAAAAGCAACCTTATAATAAGGTTGCTTTTTTTATTTATCATTAAGTAAGCATGTTATTCTATTAAATCGATATGCCTATCGTGATAACCTAATAAATATAATACACCATCTAAACCTATACTAGATATAGAGCTTTGTGCATTGTCTTTAACTTTTGGTTTGGCATGAAAAGCAATACCTAAACCAGCTAGGTTAAGCATTGGTAAATCGTTAGCACCATCGCCTACAGCAATAGTTTGGCTAATATCTATACCTTCTTTTTGTGCAATTTCTTTTAAATACTCTGCTTTTTTATTGCCATCTACTATTTCTCCTAAATAACCACCTGTTAAAGCGCCATCTTTAATTTCTAGTTGGTTGGCATATACGTAATCTATGCCCAATTCTTTTTGTAAATAGTGCCCAAAGTAAGTAAAACCACCAGATAGAATTGCTGTTTTAAAACCATAGCTTTTTAAGGTATCTATAAGTCTTCTAGCGCCTTTTGTTATGGGTAAATTTACAGCTACGTTTTGAAGCACTTCTTCACTTAGTCCTTCTAACAACTTCATTCTACGTTTAAAACTTTCATTAAAAGGTATTTCGCCTTGCATGGCAGACTCTGTAATGGCTTTTACTTGTTCGCCCACGCCTGCTAGCTCGGCAAGCTCGTCTATAACTTCGGTTTGAATTAGTGTAGAGTCCATGTCGAAACAAACCAAACGTCTGTTTCTGCGGTATATATTATCTTCTTGAAAAGCTATATCGACATCTAACTCTTGAGAGATATCCATAAACTTTTTAGTAAGCTCGGTTTTATCACTTATTTCGCCACGTACTGATAATTGTATAGATGCTCTTGGGTATTTTTCTTTTTTTGCTAAAGATAAACGACCAGTAAGTCTTTTAATTGAATCGATATTTAAATTTTTATCAGAAACTACTTTGGTTACTTCTGATATTTGCTCTGCTTTCAATTTCTCGCCTAGCAGCGTAATTATATATCGGTCTTTGCCTTGCAGGCCTACCCAATTCTCGTAATCGTCGTGGGTAATAGGTTTAAATTTAGCTGTTATACCAAGCTCGTAGGCTTTAAAAAGTAAATCTTTTAAAACTGCAGCCGATTTATTACCCGAGCTAATTTCGAATAATATACCCAAAGACAGTGTATTGTGAATATTAGCTTGACCAATATCTAAAACTTTTGCCCCATAATCTGCCAAAACACCTGTTAAACTAGAAGTTAAACCCGGCTTATCTTGCCCCGAAATATTTAATAAAAAAATATCTTTAGCCATAATTTTATTTATGCTTTTTTAATAAGTTGTAAAAATGAATATTCTATTTTAGAAATAAAAGTTTTTATAGTAATTTATATGAAGTTTTAAATATTTATGCTATTTATTTTTTACATATATTAATTTAAATCTATTACTAGAATTGTCGCGTTGCTCCATATGAAACTGAGGTAAAGATTTAAATAATGGTGTTAATTTTTGAAAACCAAAGTTACGAGAATCGAAGTTAGGTTGTTTTTTTAATATTAAAGACCCAACATCGCCAAGAAATGCCCAACCGTCATCATCGGCGGCATCGTCTACAGAGTTTTTAAGAAGTTTTATAACCTTTGGAGTTATATTGTAAAGGTTCTCTTTTTTCGGTTTTTTGGTTTTGTCATCTTTAACATCCTCATCGGTGTCATCATTTGCCAAAATTTCTAAATAAATAAATTTATCGCAGGCTACAATAAAAGGGTTAGGTGTTTTCTTTTCTCCCATACCGTAAACAACCATGGCAGCTTCTCTTAGGCGTGTTGCTAATTTGGTAAAATCGCTATCGGATGATACTAAACAGAAACCATCTACTTTTTCAGAATATAATATATCCATGGCATCTATAATCATAGCAGAATCGGTTGCATTCTTACCTGTAGTGTAGCCGTATTGTTGTATGGGTGTTATGGCATTTTCTAATAAAACCTGTTTCCATTTGGTTAGGTAAGGTTTAGTCCAGTCGCCATAAATACGTTTTATTGTAGGCGTACCATACTTTGCAATTTCTTCCATCATTTCTTTAATATATTTCGATGGAATATTATCGCCGTCTATTAAAACAGCTATTTTATTGTCTTTAATCATATGTATAAAGATACGTATTTATAGCGTTATGGATTATTTATTGGGTTTTGTGTTTTAACAAAAAAAAGCTACCTCATTAACAATGATGTAGCTTGTGTTTTTTTTAGAACTAAATGTTTCTTTTTAGAGGCAAAATAAATTACTTACTTTATGTTTCATTTGTTTCTATTTATTTAGAAACAAAATTCATGCCAAACAACTGTTTTAGTGCTTGTTATATTTTTTTATAGATGGCTTTTATTTTATCTCGTGTTATAATATTTTTCCAATTTTCACCCAAAGCATTTTCCCATAATGGCTCTAATCCAAGAGCCACGTTTATCATAATATCAAATTCATGCGCTTCTAAATTAGAGCAAATGCCTTTTGGTAAATTAATATGATGTAGTGATTTCATTTCTTTAAAAACAGCAACACCTTCTGGATAATACTCTTCTAGGTGGTCAAAAACTAAACAGTTACCTATACCATGTTTTATTCCTAAATGATAAGACAACCCGTAACTTAACGCATGCGCAACACCAACCTGCGAATAAGCAATACTCATACCACCATGCCAACTGGCCATCATTAATTTATCTTGTGCAAGCTGGGTATTTAAATCTTTATTTAAAAAGATCTCTTTACATAAATCTAACGATTTCTCGCCGTAGCTTTTACTAAATTCATTTAAAAAAGTACCTTTTAACGACTCAACGCAGTGTATATAACAATCCATACCGGTATAAAACCATTGGTCTTTTGGTACATCTTTAGTTAACTCGGGATCTAATATAACTTGGTCGAAGGGTGTATAATCGCTATTAATACCTAATTTTCTATCTGGCCCTGTTAGTATAGCCGTTCTAGATACCTCGGCACCTGTACCAGATATGGTAGGTACCCCCACGTGGTATAAGGCTTTATTTTCTACTAAATCCCAACCTTGGTAGTCTTTAGACTCCCCGGGGTTAGTAAGCACAATAGATACTGCTTTTGCTAAATCGAGTATAGAACCTCCACCAATACCAATAATTCCAGAAGGATTGGTAGGATACGTTGTTTTTATTTGACTAACAAGCTTATCTACCTGTGATGTTTTAGGTTCTTCTTTTGTAGATATGTAATGAATGACATCATCATGAGATAATGTAATTCTAGATATTAACCATGCGTTATCTTTAAACACATCGTCAATTAAATATATAAACGGTGCTTTTCCGTCAAGGCGATTAGGGGCAATTATTTCATTCAATTGATTGAAACTACCTCTACCAAAAATAACTCTTGGTACCATTGGAAAATTTTTATAACTCATCTATTTCTTTTCTAAAAGGTAAAAATACCATTATTTTATTTTTTGTTGTTCAAAAATTATTGATTTTATCAGAAATTTATGCTGTTTAGAGAATTCTATGGCCATAAAACAGGATAATTTTCCTTTTTTTCAAAAACTTAAATCAACTTTAAAATCTCTTTTATAGAAGGTATCGTTTTGTACAACTTGCCTTCTTTTTCTTGTTCTGTAACTTCTTCGTGCGCCCATGTGGTATGAAATGGCACATGTATAGCTTGTGCACCAACATTTACCAATGGTAAAACATCGGACTTTAATGAATTACCAACCATTAAAAACTGGGATGGTTTAATATCTAAACGTTTTAGAAGCTGTTTGTAATTAATCTCTTTTTTATCACTTAAAACCTCTATATGATGAAAATATTTTGCTAGCCCCGACTTTTTTAATTTTTGTTCTTGATCTAAAAGATCGCCCTTTGTCGCTAAAATTAATCGATGTGTTTTAGATAACTTTTGTAAAACTAATTCGACATTATCTAATAACTCTACAGGCTCCTTTAACATCGCTTTACCAATGTCTAAAATGGCTGTAATGGTTTTGTTTGATATTTGATGGTTAGACAAATCTAAAGCACTCTCTACCATAGACAAAACAAAAGCTTTTACACCATAACCGTATGTTGCTAAATTTTTCATTTCCATTTTATACAACTCTTGGTGTATTTTATTTTGAGTTTCGTAAGGCGCTAAAAGTTTTGCAAATTGGTTTTCTGCTTCCCTAAAATAGGTTTCGTTAACCCATAAGGTATCATCGGCATCAAAACCTATAACTTTAATATGACTGTAATCTATATTCAAAAATTTATATATTTAATAAATTAAGATTATTTCCATATTTTTTTTGCGCGTTCTAAATCTTCTGGAGTATCTATCTCTACCCCTTCTACATCGGTTTCTACCATTTTTATACGTTTACCATATTCTAGATATCTAATACATTCTATTTTTTCTGAAGCTTCTAATGGCAACATGGGTAAATTATAAAAATCTAAAATAGCTTGCTTTCTAAAAGCATATACGCCTTTATGTTTATAATATTTTACACCAACATCCGTTGCTCTTGGATATGGTATTGGACTTCTAGAGAAGTATAACGCAAAGTTATTTTGGTCTATAATAACCTTTACTGTATTTGGGTTTTGTATCTCGTCTTGATTGGTAATGTGTACCATTAGAGATGCTAAATCGACTTGATTTTCTGTATCGTTTTTAAAAACATCAATTAATTTAGATAAAGATTCTTTATCTGTAAAAGGCTCGTCGCCCTGAACATTAATAACCACGTCTACATCTAAATGCTCGACCGCTTCTGCTATTCTATCGCTACCACATTCGTGTTCTTTTTTACTCATAATAGCTTTACCACCATTATTTACAATTTCGTCGTAAATAATAGTACTGTCTGTTATTACAAATACATCATCAAATAATTGTGTGGCTACCGTGGCTTGATAGGTTCTTAAAATAACAGTTTTACCACCAAGATCCTGCATTAGTTTACCTGGAAAACGAGAGGCTGCATATCGAGCCGGTATCATTGATATTATTTTCATGTTATAAAATAGGGTATATTTAAAATCAAAAATAAAATAATTATTACAGCTTTAAGGCTTTCTTGCGTTTAAACTTTTTAAATGCTTTAAAAATAACAAGGAGCACCATAATTACTAAAACAATGGCTAAAATGGGAGAAAATATAGAGGCTAATGATAAAGTAACCGCTGTACCTGTCTCTACTGTAGACACTACAGGGTTAGCAATACCCCCTGTTGTTGCTGTTGATGCTAAACGTACTGCACTTGAGGAACTCGATACGGCACTGGCAGTACCTGCGCCTGCTATAATGGCTAAGGCCCATGTAATTTCTGGACTAAGGTTAGCCACTGTAGACATCATAGCTACCGTACCTGCAAAAGCAGCCAAGGGTATAGAAATGGTGTCTAGTAAATTGTCTAGATAAGGTATAAAATAGGCGAAAATTTCTACTAGCGTTGCTACACCAAGTATAATTAATGCGGTTACACTACCTAACCATTGCCAAGAATCGTTTAGCTCCCAAACATTAAAAAAGGATGCTAAACTTAATGCAAATAACGGTAAAAACACTCTAAAACCTACAGATGCTGCTAAACCTATACCAAGACAAATACTTATAATAGTTTCGAAAGTCATAATAAATGCTGTGCTTGTGTTTGTTGTTGTAAGATAATAAATAATATTTAATTGAAATCGTCTTCAAAAAACTCATCCTTAAATCCTATTAAATACAACTTCTCTTTAGCACGTGTAGCTGCTGTATACAACCATCTTAAATAATCTTTATCTATACCATTTGGCAGGTAAGGCTGCTCTATAAATACTGTATTCCACTGCCCACCTTGCGATTTATGACAAGTAATAGCATAAGAAAACTTAACCTGAAGCGCATTAAAATATTTGTTGCTCTTTACTTTTAAAAACTTTTTGTATTTAGTGGTTTCATCTTCATAATCTTTCATAACCTCCTGGTAAAGGTTGTTAGAGGCCTCGTAAGGTAAAGAAGGGGTTTCTGCATCTATGGTGTCTAATAATAAAACGGTTTCAAAAGGTGTCATTTTAGGGTAGTCGACCATACGAATTTTAACCTCGGCAAAACGAAAACCATAGAGTTCCTTAATATTAAAAATTTCTAAAACCTCTATAATATCTCCGTTGGCTATAAAACCAGCCTCTGTAGTAGGTTTTATCCAGAAGTAGTTATTTTTCACAACCATTAAATAATCGCCAGCAGTTAATTCATTTTCATTAAATAAAATTTTGCTTCGTATTTGTTTGTTGTACAAATTGGCTCTTTTATTACTCCTTACTATAATGGCAGTCTCCTCGTTACCCAAATTACTGTATGCATCGTTAATGGCATCCATAATTTCGTAACCATCGGTTAGCCTTACAATGTCTTTAAAAGGATTAATGTTAAATTGAAACGACTCGTAAAAACTTCCTGCAAGTAACTCCCTTAACAAGGTTGCATTGTATAATATACCAGAATCTTGACCTTGCCTAACCACTTCGTCAAGTTCCATTTTGGTAACTTCTTTGTTGTAATTTAAAGCCAATTTATTTTCATCTAAAGCAGGGCTAACATCAAGCTTTACAGGCGGTAATTGGGCCGTATCTCCTATTAACAATAATTTACATTTATGACCTGCATAAACGTATTGAATTAAATCGTCTAGCAAAGATCCGTTTTCAAAAAGTTTAGATTCTCCAGGTGTATCTGGAATCATAGAAGCCTCATCTACAATAAAAATAGTGTTTTTGTGCTTATTGGGCTGTAAAACAAATTTAACACCACCACCCTGATCTTTTTTTGGGAAATAAATTTTTTTATGAATCGTAAAAGCCTCTTTACCTGAATAATTAGCTATTACCTTGGCTGCCCGACCTGTAGGCGCCATAAGAACGGCACTCATTTTTGCTTTCCATAAGTTGGACACAATACTACCAATTATCGTGGTTTTACCTGTACCTGCATAACCTTTAAGTAAATAAAGTTCGTTTTTTGACTCGCTAAAAATAAAATTCGACAATTGTTGTAAAACTATATTTTGTTTTAATGTGGGTTGAAATGGAAAAGCCTGTTTTACAAGGGAATAAAATTCGGGTGAGGTCATATTTAGACTTAAAAATTATATTTTATTCAAATATAGAAATGATTTTTAGCAACAATGGTTTTTGTGGTTAAAAAAAAATTGTAGATTTGCGAAAGACCTTTAAATAAAAATTATAACAAAATTTAGTATATTATGCTTCAAATTCTTCTTACTGTTGTTGGTATTATAGCACTAACCATAGTTTTGGTTAAGCTTATAGATAAGTTTATACCTGCACAAGTTAAACCTGTATTAATAATTGCTCTTTGGGCATTAATCGGGTATTTAGCATACAGTACTACCATGTCTATATACAAGCCTATACTTTTTAACAAAGAAAAAGAAAAACGCTACGCTAAAGTTATAAGAAATCTTGAAGATATTAGAGATGCACAATTAGCACACCGTACGGTAACAGGAAAATTTACAGATAGTTTTGAAAACCTTATTAAGTTTGTCGATACAGCAGAATTTACAATCACGCAACGTAAAGACTCTACAATTATAGATAAAGAAGCTAATAAGCGTTTTGGTTTAACTACCATGACTAAGCAAATATTTGTAATAGATACATTAGGAACAAAACCTGTTAAAGATTCTCTTTTTAAAACCTCTAACCGTTACAAAACACTTATGAAGTTACCAGAGGGTGTTGGTAACCCAGATGCAAGATTCTCATTAAAAGCAGGGACTATAGAGCAAGGCGATTTCCAGATTCCTGTTTTTGAAGCCACTATAAATAAAAATGATATTCTTGCTGGTTTGGATAAAGATTTAATTGAAGAAGAAAATCACGTAATATCTGTAGAAGGTGTTAACGGAAGCCAAATAAAAGTAGGATCTATGGAAGAAGTTAATGTTGCAGGTAACTGGCCAAAACTATATGACTCTAAACAGTAAAAACATAGAAACAAATAAACATATAGAACTGTCCATTCAAATTAGTTTGAATGGACTTTCTTTTTGTATTTTAGAAAACGATACACAAACCATATCGTTTTTAAAACGTATTACATTAAGTAAAAAACAAAACCCTTTTGAGCTTCTCGAGCAACTAAAAGGTATCTTTATTTCAGAAAAAGCTTTACATGCCGATTTTAATAAGGTAACACTAATTCATGTTAACGAACTAGCAACACTTGTTCCCGAAACGCTTTTTAACGAGAACTGCTTATCGGATTACCTTAAATTTAATGCCAAAATTTTAAAATCAGACTTTATTGCTTTCGACTCTATTAAAAGCAACAATAGTGTAAATGTATATGTGCCTTACGTTAATATAAATAATTATATATACGAAAAATTTGGTGCCTTTAATTACAAACACTTTTCTACCGTTTTAATAGAAAATTTACTTTTAGAAGAAAAAAACAATACAAATGCAAAAATGTTTGTACATGTTGAAACAACACATTTTGAAATTATTGTGGTTCAACAAGGCCAATTAGTACTTTATAATAGTTTTGAGTTTAAAACTAAAGAGGACTTTATTTACTATATACTGTTTACAGCAGAACAACTTAACCTAACACCAGACACGTTACAATTAGTCTTACTAGGCCTTATAAATGCAAACGACACCTTATATAATATAGCTTACAAATATATAAGACACGTACACATATATAATAAAACACAAAAGTACAAATACAGCACACCAACCAATACAAACCACAGCAATTACGCTCTAACACATAGTTTTTAATGCGCATAATATCGGGTACATTTAAAAGTAGAAAAATTATAGCTCCAAAAAACCTACCTGTACGCCCAACGACAGACATGGCTAAGGAGTCCTTATTTAACATTCTAAACAATCATTTTTATCTAGACGATATATCTGTTATAGATTTATTTGCTGGCACCGGTAATATAAGTTACGAATTTGCATCTAGAGGTACCAAAAACATAACTTGTGTAGATCAAGATTTTGGCTGTGTAAAATTTATAAACCAAACGGCTACCAAATTCGACATGCCGTTACAAGTTATTAAAAGTGATGTTTTTAAATTCTTAGAAAAAACAAAACAACAAGCACATATTATTTTTGCCGACCCACCTTATAACTTTAGTGTCGAGCAGTTTTCTAAAATACCAGAGTTGATTTTTAAAAACAATTTACTTCTAGAAGAGGGCGTGTTAATTGTAGAGCACTCTAAACACACCAACTTATCTAGCATAGAAAATTTTAGCTATTCTAAAAGTTACGGGGGTAATATGTTTAGCTTTTTCGAAAGCATACAGTAAAAAACATAAAGAGCGGTATAACTACCGCTCTTTTGTGTATTTAAGCAAACCTATAAGCCGAATTCTGTACACACAATCTATAAAAATGGTGTGCCCTTATCATTTATCTTAACGCATTGTTACCAATGTGTTTTAGCTGCCTACCCTCCAACATTAGGCGTGCAGCCCTCGAGCGTTGGTTTACATGACATTGCACCATATAGAGTTTACCTGGTTTCACTACAGCATTACCTGTACATACTTTCTGTTGCACTTTTCCTAACCTCACGGCTGGTGGCCATTAACCACTATATTGCACTTTGGTGTTCGGACTTTCCTAACTAAATAAAAAATCTAGTTCGATAAGGCGGTCTACTTAATGCAAAATTACAATAAACTAATTCTAAAATCTAAATTTATAAGCAGCTATTTAACGATTAATACAAATAGCAAATATTAGTAATTAAAGCTGTTAATAACTAAACATAAAAAAGAGCCATAGTATTCTTAATTTAAGATCTATTATTTAACTTTGTTATATAGATTAATAGCACATTAACACTTCGTATTTTGGAACATTTTGTAGTATCGGCCAGAAAATATAGACCTCAAACATTTAAAGATGTTGTAGGCCAACAGGCTATTACCAATACGTTACTTAATGCTATAGAAAACAACCACCTAGCGCAAGCTTTATTATTTACAGGACCACGTGGTGTTGGTAAAACAACCTGTGCGCGTATTTTATCAAAAATGATAAATAGCGAGAACGAGGTAAGTGAAGATGAAGACTTTGCGTTTAATATTTTCGAACTTGATGCTGCTTCTAACAACTCTGTAGATGATATAAGAAACCTAACAGACCAGGTTAGAATACCTCCACAAATAGGAAAATACAAAGTCTATATAATAGATGAGGTGCATATGTTATCTCAAGCAGCCTTTAATGCCTTCTTAAAAACACTAGAAGAGCCCCCAAAGCACTGTATATTTATATTGGCTACTACAGAAAAGCATAAAATTATACCAACTATTTTATCGCGTTGTCAAATTTTCGATTTTAAACGCATCACGGTTAAAGATGCCAAAGAGTACCTAAAATATATAGCAAACGAACAAGGTGTAACTGCAGATGATGATGCACTACACATTATAGCACAAAAGGCAGACGGTGCCATGCGAGATGCTTTATCTATTTTTGATAGAGTAGTAAGCTTCTCTGGAAAAAACCTAACAAGACAAGCCGTTACAGAAAATTTAAACGTACTAGATTACGATACCTTTTTTACAAGTACAGACTTAATTATTCAAAATAAAATACCAGAATTATTAATACAATTTAACAATACCTTATCTAAAGGGTTTGATGGTCAGCATTTCATAGCTGGTCTTGCTTCGCATTTTAGAGACTTATTAGTTAGTAAAACACCTCAAACTATAGATTTACTAGAAGTTGGCGAACAAACTAAAGAGAAATATTTACAACAAGCTAAAACAGCCTCTCAGGCCTTTTTACTAGAAGGTATTAATCTTGCTAATAATTGCGATTTAAAATACAAAACCAGTAAAAACCAGCGACTCTTAGTCGAACTTTGTTTAATGCAACTTGCCTCTATCACTTTCGATGGAGAAAAAAAAAATAGCAAACATTACATAATACCTGCTTCATACTTTAAAAATAAGGGCATAACACCTATACCTGTTAATGTACCAGAAAAAAAAGCAACTCATGTAAGCACACCCCCTGTACCTAAACAAACTAATAACCAGCACGCTAACACATCGCCACCAAAAATTGTTTTAAAACAAGAAGGTAAGCGACGTTCTGGATTATCTTTAAGTAGTATACGTGCAAAAAAAGAACACCTCATTAAACAAATGGATGTTGTGGTCGAGGAAGAAAACTTACCCACCGAAAAGTTTGAGCCAGATGATTTAATAGCACATTGGCATAAGTTTACAGACCTACTTATAAAACAAGGTAAGCATAACTTAGCCTCTATTTTATCTATGGATACCCCTCGTGTAGAAGGCACGACTTTACATTTGGTATACCCAAACGAAACTAATAAAGTAGAGTTAGAAAGGCAGCAGTACGATTTAATGAACTATTTAAGAAAATCGGTAAGTAACTACAACTTATCTCTTTCTATTACCATAAACGAAGTTTTAGAAAAGCAATACGCCTATACAACAGCCGATAAGTTTGAAAAATTAAAAGAAAAGAATCCTAACTTAGAACTTTTAAGAAAAACATTCGATCTAGATGTTATTTAACCAAAACCAATAATTAACCATGCTAGGACTAAAATTACCAACAGACCCAAGATGGGTAAACATTGTTGAAAAAAATATAAAAGATATCTTAACAGATCATGCTTTTTGCGAACAAAAAGCAACAAGTACTGCCATATCTTTAATTGTGAGTTTTCCAGAATATTCTGAACTCGTTCAAGAAATGACTGCTTTAGTTAAAGAGGAGATAAGTCATTTTAAAATGGTTCACGATAAAATATTAGAACATGGCTGGACCTTGGGTCGTGACCGTAAAGATGATTATGTATTACAACTCATTAAATTTTTTCCTAAGGGCGGTAGTAGAACAGATCAACTTGTACATCGTTTACTGTATGCTGCCTTAATAGAAGCTAGAAGTTGTGAACGTTTTAGACTTTTATCTGAGGCGTTAAAAGATAAGGAACTCGCAGAATTTTACAGAAAACTTATGGTAAGCGAAGCCAATCACTACACCATGTTTTTAGGGTTTGCAAGAAAATATGGAGATAAAAAAGAAGTAGATACCAAATGGCAAAAACTATTAGACTTTGAAGCAGAAATAATGAAAAACCTAAGTAAAACAGAAACCATACATGGTTAAATAAAAAAAGCTCAATTATAATATTATAATTGAGCTTTTTTATGGTTATGAAGTATTTATATTTTTATACCAACACCAAATTGAATTGTTGTGTTTTTAGCTTCTCCAAATTCTTCAGACAAATCACCTTCTATAACGTTGGTTAAACCGTAATGAAATCTAGCGTCTACAAATATTTTTCTAGTTATCATGTACTCTAATCCAGCTACACCAGAGGCAGTAACATTTTCAAAAGTATTTCTAAATGAATCTTGAAAAGATCTTGTTCTTAAACTAACCATTGGCCCTACACCTAATGTTAAGTTTCTTACTAATTCTAAACGCAATAAAACAGGCAATTGTAAATAATTGATTCTTAACTCCCTATCTTTCCCACCGGCTGCAGAATATTGAATCTCTGTTAACAAAGATAATTTTTGTGTGAATTTCCAGTTTACAAAACCTCCAAAAAACATACCATTTCTATGTCCATTATTAAATGCCGTTGTTGCTGGTTCAAAATCTAAATTACTAATATTTATACCTGTTCTAATACCATAAGAATCTTGAGAGTACGAACAAAACGATACCATAAAGATTGCTAATAAAATAATTGTTTTTTTCATGAAATTAATATTTTAATTAAAGTTTGTTTTTTATTTTTTAGTCTTAAATAAACATAAGTATAACTTATATTTTATATTACAAATATAAATTATATATATATAAACAGCAATTAAATTAATAAATGTAAAAAAATTACTGCATATTACTAGTTACAGTGTCGTAAAATATACTCTTTATTATACCATCGGCTAGTCCTATTTTAGGTACATATATGTGTTTAGAACGACTCCATTTCATGGCAGATAAATAAATTCGCATGGCAGGTATAATAACATCGGCTCTATCTTCATTTAAATTTAAAACTGTTATACGCTCTTCATAAGTATACGTTTGCAACATATTATAATACGATGTTAAGTAAAAAAAGGTAAGCGGCTTACCAAAAGATTTACCCGACAATTTAAATATTTTATTAATGTTACCACCAGAACCTAAAACACTAATTTTCTCGTATTGAGATGTGTTTGCTTCAATCCACTTTTCTAAATCTACCCAAGATGCATTTTTAACAACATCGTTTAGCAACCTTACAGTTCCTATTTTAAACGATTTAGAGGCAACTTGTTTACCTTGATTTATTACCGTAAATTCGGTACTCCCCCCTCCCACATCTACATACAAGTATGTTTTATTAGGGTCTATAAATTTATTTAAATCGGTGGCTGCTATTATAGCAGCTTCAACCTCGCCATCTATAATATCTATTTTAACATCAGACTCTTTTAAAACACGAGCTACAACTTCTTTTCCATTGCTAGATTCTCGCATTGCAGATGTAGCACAAGCTTTGTACTTAACAACGTTATGAGATTTCATAAGTAAATTAAAAGCCCGCATAGTGTCTACAATCCTGTCGCTATTAGCTTTAGATATTTCATTTTTTAAAAACACATCGGCACCCAAGCGTATAGGTACGCGCACGAGTGAGTTTTTTTTAAATTGAACAGGCTTGCCTTCTTCTTCTATAATATTACATATAAGTAAGCGTACGGCATTTGACCCTATATCTATAGCTGCATATTTTTTTATTGAAAGCATATTAGTTCGTGTTCTTGTTTAAATAATAATCGTAAATGGCTGTTTGCGATCTTACCTTTGCGTTGTTATTTTGCCTGTATTCGTTTTCTGTTAGCGTGTTTAATAACCTAGCCTTTACGTTATCGCTCCAACATATATTAAAGGTATCTAGTATTTCTTGCTTAATATCGTTATCATATATAGGGCAACTTACCTCTACCCTATTATCTATATTTCTTGTCATCCAATCTGCAGACGATATGTAAAGCTTCACATCATCATCTACCCCAAAAATATAAAGTCTAGAGTGCTCTAAAAATTTATCTATAACACTTATTACTTCTATATTTTCGCTCATATTTTTAACGCCAGGTATTAAGCAACATATCCCTCTTACAATCATTTGTATTTTTACACCTGCGTTACTTGCTTCGTAAAGTTTATCTATCATTTTATAGCTAGAAATACTATTCATTTTTAGCCTAATAAAGCCAACTTGTCCCGCTTTAACTTTATCTATTTCCTTGTCTATTAATTTAAAAACAGAACTTTGTGTGTAATGTGGTGATGTAATTAAGTGCTTGTATGTGTATATTTTGTAATTGGTATGAAAAAAGTTAAAAATTTTATTGACGTCTTTTAGAATTTTTTGATCGGCAGTAAAAAGTGTGTAATCCGTATAAATTTTAGCTGTAGACTCGTTAAAATTACCTGTACTAATAAAGCCATACCTACGCAATTTTTTCCCTTCTTCGCGCTCTATAACACACATTTTACTGTGTACTTTTAAGCCTTGAACACCAAAAATAAGATTTACACCTTCTTTTTCCATTTGATGTGCATAATCTATATTAGCTTGCTCATCAAATCTTGCACGAAGCTCTATAGAAACCGTTACGGTTTTACCGTTTATTGCCGCATTAATTAAGGCACTAGCTATATGCGATATTTGTGCTAAACGATAAATTGTAATTTTTATGGTTTTTACTTTAGGGTCTAGCGCTGCTTCTCGTAAAAACTTTACTACGTAAGAAAACGTATGATATGGTGCGTACAACAAATGGTCTTTTTTAGCAATAGCCTGTATGATACTACTTTCTAAACTTAACGCTTTTATAGGTAAGGCTTCCATTTTAGAGTACATTAAATCTTGTCTTCCTAAACTAGGAAACCCCATATAATCGCGCCTATTGTGGTAACGCCCACCGGGTATAATACTATCGGTTTCGTCTATGCCCATTTTAGACATTAAATACTCTAATGTATCATTGGCTATGGTTTTGTCGTATACAAAACGTACTGGATCGCCTAGTTGACGGTGTTTTACACTATCGGATATTTTATCTATAAAACTTTTACTTAAATCACTTTCAAAATCAAGTTCACCATCGCGTGTAATTTTTATCATATGCGCTGTAATACTTTCGTAATCGAAAATATTAAAAATATCACTTAAACAATACCTAATAAGATCATCTATCATGATAATAAAGTTCTTATCACCTTGCTTTGGCAATTCTACAAAACGATTAATATCTTTAGGTATTTCTATTAAAGCAAATTGCTTACTAGCATCTCGCATTTGCATTCTAACCGCCAAATAAGCACCACTGTCTTTTAAATTAGGTAAGACTACCATGTCACTTAAAATAATTGTTACCAGTGCCGGACTTACCGTTTTTATAAAGTAATCTTTTATGTAATGATGTAACGTATGGTCTATTTGTGTTTCATCTATCACAAATATATTTTCGTCTTCTAGTTTGTCTTTTATGTTATTAAGTATACTTAAACTTTCGCTTTGTTGCTCTATAACAATTTCTGTAATAATTTCTAGAAGCTCTTTTGCTTTTATACCACCTAACTCATTTTTACCTCCTTTACCAGCATCTACTATACGCTTTACTGTAGCGTAACGTACTTTAAAGAATTCGTCTAGGTTGTTAGAAAATATACCAAGAAACCTTAAACGCTCTATTAAAGGTACATTTATATCTGATGCTTCCTGTAGCACCCTACCGTTAAATTGCAACCAACTAATTTCTCTGTTTATGTATTCCTTATTAAAATCTTCTACTTTTATCATTCTACCCGTTAATTTATCAAAACAAATATATTCTATTTTATGTTGAAAATTAAATCTAAGAAATGGTATTTTTAAAGTGTGTACAGATATTAATTAGCGCTTCGTTTTTTACTAAAAAATTAATGCTTAAAAAAGTGATTTATTTCTATTTTAAATCTCTAGGAAAGAGTGTCGATTGGGTATGACCTATGTTTATATCGCTCCAACGCTCTATATTAAAATTTATGGTAACAACACCACAAGTTGGAACATGGTCTATTTTTAAACTACCATACGTGTTAACAAAATGGGTTAATGCATGGTTATGACAAAACACCATAAGCGTGTTTATTTTAGAATCGCATTGTTTAATAACCTTAGTTAAAAGTTGCCCTTCGAAATCGTATAAATCATGATTAAAAACAATATGATCTTGATTTATATTTAAAGAACTTAAAACAAGCGCTGCTGTTTGCTTTGTTCTTGTTGCGTCGCTAACCAAAACCAAATTAGGTGTTATTTGGCTTCTTTTTAATGCTATTGCTATTAACTTACTATCATTTACACCACGATCGGTTAAAGGTCTTTCGTGATCTATAACATTAAATTTCCACGAAGACTTGGCATGCCTAACAAGAATTAACTTTTTCATTTTAAAAGCTTTATTTTAATTATGGTGATAACCTGTCTACAGACCAAACATTATTAGCACCTAAAGTATATTTTACACGATCGTGAAGTCTATTAGGGCGCCCTTGCCAAAACTCTATTTGTTGGGGTTTTATAATGTAGCCACCCCAAAAATCTGGGCGTTCTATGTTTTTACTTTCGTGATGTTTTTCTAAATCGTTTAAGGTCTTTTCTAGAAAATCTCTAGAAGGTACAACAGTACTTTGCTGCGATGCCCAAGCACCTAATTGACTCCCTCTTGGTCTTGATTTAAAATAAGCGTCACTTTCTTCTTTCGAGATTTTTTCGGCGACACCTTTTATTATAACCTGTTGCTCCACACCTTGCCAAAAGAAAGACAAGCAAACTTTGGGTTGTAAGGCGATAGCTTCTCCTTTTTCACTTTTATAATTAGTAAAAAAGATAAAACCTGATTTGCTAAACTTTTTTAACAAGACTACTCTACTTTTAGGGAAACCATCTTTTCCTGTTGTAGATATGCTCATGGCATTATTTTCATTTTCTGGATAACGCTTATCAACCTCTGCAAACCATTTTTCAAATAATTCTATAGGATGCGATGGGACATCGCTTAATAGTAATTCAAACTTTTCGTAAGATTTTCTATAATCACTTAAATCTTTCTCCATAACATAAATATTTAAATAACAGAATAAATAGTATTATTGGGCTTAATGTTTTGTTTAATAATTAAAAATCAAAAGTTTTACCGTCTTCACAAAGCTCTACATTATCGAACACAAGTTTAGCCTCGTCTTTAAAAGGTTTTATACTACCATATCTTGTAGAATAATGCCCCAAAAGCAAAGTACCTGCATTGGCTTTTTTAGCAATTGTTGCAGCTTGCTTGGCCGTAGCATGCTTTGTACGCTCTGTTAAATGCACATGCTGGTCTAAAAATGTGGATTCGTGATATAAAACATCTACATTTTTTATAATAGGTATAATATCTTCTTTATAAACCGTATCGCTACAAAAGGCATAACTTTGTGGTTTTTTTCCGGGTGTGGTAACCAAGGTGTGGTCTATTAAAACTCCATCTTCGTTCTTTACATCAAAACCTTGTTTTAACTTACGGTAGTAAGCTACGTTTATATTAGCTTCTTCGGCTGCATGACTTATTATTTTTCGCTCATGCGGTTTTTCTTTAAACAAATAGCCATTGGTGTATATCCGATGTTTTAGAGGAATGGTGTGTACCTCTACGGTATCGTCTTCAAATATTAATTCGGATTCTTTTGAGGATAGCTCATGAAAATAAAGATTGTAATTGGTCCAAGAGTCTGCCAACTTCATTTGCAGGGTTACAATTTCTTTAATGCCTTTAGGGCCATAAACATGTAAATCTGCCTCTCGTGTTAATAGTCTAAATGTAGATATTAATCCTACTAAACCAAAAAAATGATCGCCGTGCAAATGCGATATAAAAATACGTTTAATACGGTTAAATTTTATTTTATGCTTACGTAAATGTACTTGTGTACCCTCGCCGCAATCTATTAAAAACATATTGTTATTAATTTCTAAAACCTGAGCCGTGGTATTGGTCATGGCACGTGGCGTAGCACTATAACAGCCTAAAATAGATAATCGCATATTTATATTTTTAATTCGTAATTTAAAGCATCTTTTAAAGTAAATTTACTTTTAAAACTAAACGCATAAGGTGTATCGCCATGCTTGTCCCTATAGTCTAAGCGTTGTTTGGCCTCTTTTAATGTAGGCAACTGCCCTTTTGGTATATACCAAAAAGCCATGTGCGTCATTTTTATTTTAGAAAACCACTCGTTTTTTCTTTTATAAATTTCCAAATGCTCTGTTTGGTATGTATACTTAAAAAGCGCCTCCATATGGGTCCAAACCGATACGTTTACTATTAATGTTTCATCTTTAAAAACAGTAACAGCACTGTGTTTGTCTTCGTCTTTTAGACGCCAAATAAATCCTTCTTGAGCATCTGCAATCGCATTCATTTTGTCTGCACTATTAATAAAACCTTGCATGGTAGCGTGGTGCAAAGGTGCTAAACATTTTGCAATGTTAACTTGCGCTAAATGGTGTGTAGACATTATAATCCTAAATCGCGTTCCATATCTTCCATTTCAATCATATCGTAAGCCTCTTGTAGGGTGGGCACTATAATTAAATCGTCTAAAGACGTATCTAAATTAATTTTGTTGGATACAATAACAAAGGAATGTTTAGCTTGTCTATGATTATTTGATAACTGAAGAAACTCTATAACTTCTTCTTTCTGTATCGCCCCTAAAGAGGTTAAATTAACAACAATATTGTTGTTTTTAAACTTAGGATATAATACTTGTATTTTTTTTACTAACTCTATTAATGTTGCTTTTTCTTGAGTTATAATAGAGGTATTTCCGTTTTGACTTAAAATCATGATTTATTGCTTAATTTTTGATGCTAATAAATAAATAACAGCCATTCTTACAGCCACACCATTTTCTACTTGATCTAAAATAATAGATTGGTCTGAGTCTGCAACATCACTTGTTATTTCTACCCCTCTGTTTATGGGTCCGGGGTGCATAATGGTTATTTTTTTATCTAGACTATTTAAAAGGTCTTTTGTAACTCCAAATTGTTGTGTATACTCTCGTGTAGATGGAAAATAACTAATATCCATGCGTTCGTTTTGTACGCGTAGCATATTGGCCACATCACACCAATTTAAGGCTTTACGTAAATTTGTTTCTACCTTAACTCCTAATTTATTAATATATTTTGGTATTAACGTTTTTGGACCACATACCATAACCTCTGCACCTTGTAATTGTAATGCAAATATGTTAGATAGTGCTACTCGACTGTGTAAAATATCGCCTACAATAACGACCTTTTTACCTTTAACTTCTCCATGTTTTTCACGAATGGAATAAGAGTCTAGTAATGCTTGTGTTGGGTGTTCGTGTGCCCCATCGCCTGCATTAACAATTCTAGCATTTACGTGTTTAGATAAAAACACACCTGCGCCAGGATTAGGGTGCCTCATAACAACCATATCGACTTTCATAGATAAAATATTATTTACGGTATCTATAAGTGTTTCTCCTTTTTTTACTGACGATTGTGCCGATGAGAAATTAATAACATCTGCCGACAGTCTTTTTTGTGCCAACTCGAACGATAATTTAGTTCTGGTAGAGTTTTCAAAAAAAAGGTTTGCAATGGTAATGTCTCTAAGCGAAGGCACTTTTTTTATAGGTCTGTTTATTACCTCTTTAAAGTGGTCGGCGGTTTCAAAAATAAGTTTAATATCTTCTTTTTTAAGATATTTTATTCCTAATAAATGATTAACACTTAATTCGCTCATTTTGCTGTAATATTCTATGGGCTATTGCCTGTTATGTTATTTTAGCTTTTTACTGCTAATTTATTTTTCTATTAAGTAAACAACGTCTTCTTTGTGGTTTTCTTTCCAATGCACAATAACTTTTTCGTCATTTATAACATCGACTTGCCTACCTCTATAATTAGGTTGTATAGGCAAATGCCTACTAAAACGTCTATCTATTAAGGTAAGTAGCTCTATTTCGTTAGGACGCCCAAAAGATTGAATTGCTGTTAGTGCAGCTCTTATGCTACGGCCGGTGTATAATACATCGTCTATAAATACAATGTTTTTATTTTCGACTATAAAATCAATTTCTGTAGCATTTGCTGCTAAGGGTTTTTCGCCTCTTCTAAAATCGTCTCTATAGAAAGTAATATCTAATTGCCCTAATTGTATGTCTTTTACTTTGTAATCTTCTTTTAAGATATTTGCAATTCTTTGAGCTAAAAACACGCCCCTAGGTTGTAAGCCTATAAGTACGGTATTAGAGAAATTATGATGCTTTTCTATAAGCTGACAAGCCAATCTATGAAGAATGATGTTTACCTCTTTTTGGTTAAGTAAAACTTTTTGACTCATATAATTTTTAAAAACAAATTGTGTTAAACAAAGGTAATGCAAAAATTAAAATTAATCGATCTATGTTTTAAAAGTTTATTGGCTTTGTTATAGCAATAAAAAAAAGCCTTCAATTTCTTGAAGGCTTTTTTTGTATAAAATATAGTCTGTTTACACAGATAATATAGGGGGATAATTATATTTTCCCGTCCATTTTATCTTTAAGTGCTTGTAAAGCATCGTTAGCATCACCTAAAGTTGGTTTTGCTTCTGCTGCTGCACTAGCCGCTTTTTTAACAGCTGCTTTTACGTTTGCTACTTCTTCAGCTTTAAATATTGCTGTGTGAGATGCAACGACACGCTTAAACTCTTTGTTAAATTCGATAATCTTAAACTCAGCAGTTTCACCTTTCTTAAGTTTAGTTCCATCTTCTTTCTCTAAGTGACGTGTTGGTACAAAGGCAACGATATCTTCGTTAAAAGTAATTGTAGCACCTTTATCTACTATTTCGCTTAATTCTGCTGTATGTACAGTTTCTAAAGCAAATTCAGTTTCGTACTTATCCCATGGATTAGCCGTTGTTTGTTTGTGTCCTAAAGATAATTTACGACCTTCTACATCTAACTCTATAACAACAACTTCTAGTTTATCTCCAACAGCACAGAATTCTGATGGGTGCTTAACTTTCTTAGTCCAAGATAAATCAGAGATGTAAATTAATCCATCAATACCTTCTTCTAGTTCTACAAAAACACCAAAGTTTGTAAAGTTACGTACAATACCTGTGTGCTTAGAACCTAGTGGGTATTTCGCTGTAATATCTGTCCAAGGATCTTGAGATAATTGCTTGATACCTAATGACATTTTACGATCTTCTCTATCTAAAGTTAAGATTTGAGCCTCTACAACGTCTCCTACAGATACGAAATCTTGAGCCGAACGTAAGTGTGTAGACCATGACATTTCAGATACGTGAATTAATCCTTCTACGCCGTCTGCTACTTCAATAAATGCACCGTAATCTGCAATTACAACAACCTTACCTTTTACTTTATCACCTACTTTAACCTCTTCTGCAAGAGCTTCCCATGGGTGCTTAGATAATTGCTTAAGACCTAATTGTATTCTTGATTTGTTTTCATCAAAATCAAGGATTACAACGTTAAGTTTCTGGTCTAACTCAACAATCTCGTTTGGATGGTTAATTCTAGACCAAGATAAATCTGTAATGTGTACTAAACCGTCTACACCACCAAGATCTATAAATACACCGTAAGATGTAATGTTTTTAACAACACCTTCTAGTACTTGACCTTTTTCTAATTGACCAATAATTTCTTTCTTTTGTTCTTCAATATCAGCCTCAATAAGTGCTTTATGAGAAACAACTACGTTCTTAAATTCGTGGTTGATTTTCACAACTTTGAATTCCATAGTTTTATTTACGTACTGATCGTAATCTCTAATTGGCTTAACGTCAATTTGAGAACCTGGTAAGAATGCTTCTATACCAAATACATCTACAATCATTCCTCCTTTTGTTCTACATTTTACGAAACCATTAACGATTTCTCCTGTATCGTGTGCATTATTAACACGATCCCACGCTTTAATAACACGTGCTTTTCTGTGAGATAATACTAATTGTCCTGTTGCATCTTCACGCACGTCAATTAATACTTCTACTTTGTCTCCTACTGCTAAGTTAGGATTGTAACGAAATTCGTTTAAAGATATAACACCTTCCGATTTTGCGTTGATGTCTATAATAGCATCACGATCTGAAATGTGAACAACAGTACCCTCTACAACCTCATCGTTAAGAGTGTCTACGAAGTTTTCTGCTACTAATTTTTCAAATTCTTTAAGTTGTAAATCGTCAACCTCATCAATACCTTCTTGGTAATTGTGCCAGTTAAACTCTGCTAAGAATTTTTCAGGGTTAAGTTTAGCTTCAGATGCTACTGGAGCGTTTACTGCGTTTGCTTCAGTTGCTTCAACCTCTGCTTGATTTGCTTTTTCAGCCATTTAAAAAAATTTTCATAATGCAAACACCTACTTTATTAGCTTATAGCGTTTTACATTACAATTTGTATTCTGTATGTTTTGGAAGATTTAAGCGAATAACTTACAGAAGTGTTATTTTTGTTTATTTATCGATCCTTTTATCTTTCCAATAACTCGCTAAAAGGAGTGCAAAAATACATATTTTCAATGGATTAGCCTAATTTCGTGCTATAATTTTCACTTTAAAAACATGTAGTCTTTTAATTATATTTTATTAAAAATTAGAATTTTTAACGTTGTTTTATTATATTTAGACTGTTAAACATTATTATTAATAAAAAACATAAATTACATGAAAGCAAAATATCAAGCCGTTTTAGATTTAGGAGAGTCTTTAAATATTCAAAATGGGGACGTTAAAGAAGAAGCAGGCGTATTAAAAGTATCTGGTACTGCAAATACAGCTTACGAAAAAAATCTTATTTGGGACAAAATAAAAGAAGTTGGAGGAGAAAACCCATCGGATATTGTTGCTGATATTAAAGTCGCAGATGAGTCTGTTTTTCATAGACACACCGTAAAAAGCGGAGAAACTTTAGGTAAAATTGCCGTTCAATATTATGGTAAAGCTGCTAAATACAAAGAAATTTACGAAGCAAATACAGACATTCTTAAAAGTCCAGATGTTATACATCCAGACCAAGAATTAATTATACCTAATTTATAATTAATTATTCTGGTATTAAACAAAAAAAGCCCTTACTAAAAGTAAGGGCTTTTTTTTGTATCTATTTATGTTTTAACTATGAGCTATAGGTCTTTATTTTTTTGTTAGCTAAATCTAATATTTTCTCAAATTGTTCTACAAGCGTCAAGCTTGAATTATCTATCTCTATAGCATCATCTGCTTTTACTAATGGCGAATCCTTTCTTGTAGAGTCTATATAATCGCGATCTTGTACGTTTTTTAAAACATCTTCGTAAGTTACATCATCGCCACGCTCTACAAGTTCTTCGTAACGTCTTACAGCTCTTTTTTCGGCAGTAGCTGTCATAAACAATTTAAGTTCGGCATCGGTAAAAACAACGGTACCTATATCTCTACCATCCATAACAACACCTTTATCTTTTCCCATTTGTTGCTGCTGTGCTACAAGCCTTTTTCTAACTTCATAAACCGCTGCTATGGTACTTACAAAACCAGACACTTCTAGAGTACGTATCTCATGCTCTACATTAACCCCGTTTAAATACACCTCGGCAAACCCCAAGGCATCATTAAACTTAAAACTAATTTCTATTTGTGGTAACTTTGCGGCTAATTTATCTTTCTTAAAACTAAGCTCGTCTATTAAGCCGTTTTGCATAGCATATAATGTTACAGCCCTATACATAGCTCCAGAGTCTACATAGACATACCCTAAATGTTTTGCTAAAGATTTTGCAACGGTACTTTTTCCTGTAGACGAAAACCCATCTATGGCAATAGTAATTTTATTCATTTTTTATAAAATTAAAAGGTGTGCAAAGTAAGTAAATAGCTCGTATTAATTAAAAAAACGCTTATTTTTTTACAAACCTATTTGTAAACCAAAAAAGTTAGAATTGGCTGCGCTTGCATATTTTGCGTGCGTATAACTAAAACGCACTTTGTTTAGTTTAATGGATATACCTGCAGAAACTCCAGAAAAATTACGTTCATCTTCTATACGTAATTCTTCACCTCGTCTAAAATTATAGCCCAATCTTATGTTAAAACCTTTGTCTGGAAACAGCTCTGCACCTACTATAGTGTGCCTAATAACCTGCCCAATAAACCCTATTTTTTCTGGAGTTTGATTACCGCTTAAATCACTAGTTGCTCGTGCTGGATTAGGTCTAGCTATAGGCCATTCTTGAAGATTCTCGAATGTAACATGCCAACGTAATGGTACGTGATCTAACTTTTGAGACATACCAAAAGCTACCTCGAAAGGTAATTTTTCCTGTACTCCTGCATACGTTGTTATTTGTGTTCCTAGGTTTCTAACTATTAGGGCGGCATTAAAATCTAAATCTTCGTTAAGGTATAGCAAACTAAAATCTGTAGCAATTCCTAAAGAGTTATACTGCTCTAGTGTAGATGTTATAAATTTAGCATTGGCACCAAAATAAAAATCCGATCTATCTATTTGTAAGGCATAACCAAAAGACAAGGCCGCTTCGCTACCTGTAAAAGAACCTGTTGCGTTACCGTCTTCATCAAAACCATCAAAATCTCCGTAATTAACGTAAGTAATACCTGCGTGAAATGTTTGCACACGTCTATCTACAGTATAAGCATAAGAGGCATTACCATAACTTATACCACCTAAATAACTGGTATAGTTAACAGCAAGTTGCTTATCCATTTCTGTATTTATGGTTGCAGGATTAAAAAGCCCCTGTGTTACATCGTAATCTACATTTGTAAATATTTTACCTCCTAAGGCTGCCTGTCGTGGTGAGGCTATTAAATTAAGAAATTGATAAGTAGACTCGCCACCTACTTGGGCACCAACTAGGATACTAGATATTAAACAAAAGGATGTGATAATTTTTTTTATCATATAGCAACACAAAGTAAATAAAATCTACATTTAAAACGGCATCAATAATACTTTATTTCAATTAAAAATAAAAAAACCTCGACTTTAATCGAGGTTTTTTAGTTTATAACTTTTTAGCGCCTTTAACTTTTTGAGTGGTAACGGCTATTTTTATGACGTCGCTCATTTCGGTTACGTAATGAAATGTTAAGCCTTTTAAATACTCTTGCTTTATTTCTTCTATATCCCTTCTATTGTCTTCGCACAATAAAATTTCTTTAATCTTAGCGCGTTTGGCCGCTAGAATTTTTTCTTTTATTCCGCCGACAGGCAAAACTTTACCTCTTAAAGTAATCTCTCCTGTCATAGCCAAGCTCTTCTTAACCTTCTTTTGGGTAAATAGAGACACTAAAGATGTTAGCATAGTTACCCCTGCACTTGGGCCATCTTTAGGCGTTGCTCCTTCTGGAACATGTATATGCACTTTATAGTTTTCGAATATAGATGGGTCTATATCAAAATGCTCGGCATTGGCCTTTATGTACTCCATGGCAATGGTGGCAGACTCTTTCATAACCTTACCCAAATTACCCGTAATACTTAAACCTCCTTTACCTTTAGATATTAACGACTCTATAAATAAAATATCGCCACCAACACGTGTCCATGCTAAACCGGTTACTACCCCTGCTACATTGTTGTTTTCGTACTTGTCGCGTTCTAATTTAGGTCGGCCTAAAACCTCTATAACATCTTCGTTAGATATTTTAGTTTCGTAAGCCTCTTCCATAGCAATATTTTTTGCTGCATAACGCACCATTTTTGCTATTTGTTTGTTTAAACCACGAACTCCAGACTCTCTTGTGTAGCCTTCTACAATTTTTTCTAATTGTGGCTTGGCTATTTTTATATCCTTGTCTGTTAAACCATGTTCTTCTATTTGCTTTGGTAATAAGTGACGCTTACCAATTTCTACTTTTTCTTCTATGGTGTACCCTGTTACATTTATAATTTCCATACGATCTAAAAGTGCTGGTTGTATGGTAGATAAACTGTTAGATGTTGCTACAAACATAACTTTAGACAGGTCGTAACCCATTTCTAAAAAGTTATCATGAAATTCACTGTTTTGCTCCGGATCTAAAACTTCTAACAAGGCAGATGATGGATCGCCTTGATGTGAATTAGAAAGTTTATCTATCTCATCTAACACAAAAACAGGGTTAGATGTACCTGCTTTTTTAAGGCTTTGAATAATTCGTCCAGGCATGGCACCAATATAGGTTTTCCTGTGCCCTCTTATCTCTGCTTCGTCTCTTAAACCACCTAAAGACACACGAACATATTCTCTACCTAAAGCTTCGGCAATAGATTTACCCAAAGATGTTTTACCAACCCCTGGAGGTCCATATAAACATAATATAGGCGATTTCATATCGTTACGAAGTTTTAAAACGGCTAGATATTCTATAATACGTTTTTTAACATCTTCTAAACCAAAATGATCGCGATCTAGAACCTTCATGGCATGTTTTAAATCGAATTTATCCTTGCTAAACTCGTTCCATGGTAAATCTAAAAATAAATCTAAATAATTTCGCTGTATAGAATACTCGGCCACTTGGGGGTTCATGCGTTGCATTTTAGCAATCTCTTTATCAAAGTGCTTTGCAATTTTTTTATCCCATTTTTTCTCTAAAGCTCGAGCCTTCATCTCATCAATTTCTTGATCATGACTTACACCGCCCAACTCTTCTTGAATTGTTTTTATTTGTTGATGTAAAAAATATTCACGCTGTTGCTGATTCATGTCCATTTGTACTTTGGACTGGATATCGTTTTTTAACTCTAGCTTTTGAAACTCTACATTCATGTACTGTAACGTTTGTAAAGCACGACTTTTTAAATCATCATTTTCTAACAACGCTTGCTTTTCTACAACAGACAAGTTCATGTTAGAAGACACAAAGTTTATTAAAAACGAACTACTTTCTATATTTTTTATAGCAAACGATGCCTCGGATGGTATATTGGGACTTTGCTTAATGATATCTAAAGCTAAATCTTTTACCGACTCTATAATGGCTTTAAACTCCTCATTTTCTTGAGTAGGTTTTGCCTCGGGTAAATCGCTTATAGCAGCTCTCATGTAAGGATCTTCCGAGATAACTTCGTTTACCTTAAAACGTTTTTTACCTTGTATAATAACCGTTACGTTACCATCTGGCATTTTTAAAACACGTAATATTCTGGCAACCGTACCGGTTTCGTTAATATCTTTAGCTGTTGGATCTTCTACAGACTCGTCTTTCTGTGCCACAACACCAATAACCTTACTTCCTTTATTTGCGTCGTTTATTAGTTTTATAGACTTATCTCGTCCTGCAGTAATAGGAATAACAACCCCAGGAAACAATACCGTATTTCTTAACGATAATATAGGTAAAGACTCTGGTAAAGCTTCTTTATTTATTTCTTCTTCATCCTCTGGAGTCATTAACGGAATTAATTCTGAGTTCTCATCAAATTCTTGTAATGACAAACTGTCAAGAGTTGTAAATTTAGATTTTTTCATATATATTTTTAAGTCATACTGTCATTAAAACAATACAAACTATTTATTTTACAAAATTGAACAAAAACATAACGTATTGATTTTCAATATTAAAACCAACACGAAACATCTGTAATTAGTGTATTAAATTCAATAGTTATGCCAATGCAGTATTACATGTGTTTTTTATCTGTTACAATAAACAGATACTATAAATTTTAAATACACTCTAAAAATTGAATTGTAGAGTTTTTAAAGTTTGCCTGTTTTTTTCATAACAAACAAAATAATAATGGGTATAGCCAATAAAGCAACCATTAATAAGCTAGTCCCTAAAAGGTAAGGTGCTAAAACTAATGTTATAATGTAACCACCCACTGCACCGCCAAAATGAGCATCGTGACCAATATTGCCTATTCTATTTTTCATGCCATATATAGAGTATAA
>CALHCQ010000008.1 GCA_937936645.1 uncultured Algibacter sp. | reverse complement strand
TGGTACGTCAAATTTACCACCGTCACCAAGGCCAAAAGTATTGTCTGCTTCTCCTTTAAGGGCATAACCTACAAATGCATTACCAAAAAAACCAGACTTATCGTTGTATTGTAAACCTAATTTAGCATCTATTTCTGGAGCACCACTACCAATAGATAATATACCATTAGCTTCATAATCAAAAGCATAAGATCCTCCTATTGTTGCTATCCCTGTTACTTTGTTACCGTTTTCTTCTTTTACAAAAGCGGCCCACTTTAATATTAAACTAATATCTTGTAAGTCACTTTGTTTTGTTTCTCCGTTAACCGGGTCTGCACCGCCATTACCCTCTGCAACTATAAAAGGTAAATTTGCAATTACAGTTAAACGATCTGTAATACCGTAATTTGCATAGATGTCGTAAACCGTTTGGTCTATTTCGTTATGCACAGGTACGCCATCAATTCTAGTTTCTCCTAGGTAGAACTCATCGAAAGTTGCTTCTGTGTAAGACAATGCAATGTTTGTCTCTCCTTTTTTGTTAAAAAAACCATCGGTGTTAATTTGCGCATTTAAACTTGTTGTTACTAAACCAACAGCAGCTGCTAATGTTAATAGTGTTTTCATTTTTTTCATTTTATTTTTTTGTAAGCCCAATAAGACGTGTTTTAAGTCCAATAATTACATGTTTAGTTATTTAATTGCGATTTTTTTTAATAAATACTTGTAAGTGTTTGTTTTGTAGTAATTTATGTCTGATAAATAAAAAAGCTATTTACTGCTCTTTTTATTAATTTTGCGTTTCATTATTTTAATAATTTATATGATATCAGTCGATAATTTAGCCGTAGCGTTTAGCGGACATACATTGTTTAGCGATGTGTCTTTTACCATTAATGCAAACGATAAAATTGCCCTTATGGGGAAAAACGGAGCAGGAAAATCTACAATGATGAAAATTATTGCAGGAAAACAAAACCCTACAAGCGGGCATGTACGTTGCCCTAAAGAAGCTGTTATTGCATATTTACCACAGCATTTGCTAACCGAAGACGATGCAACGGTTTTTGAAGAGGCCTCGAAAGCTTTTAGCCATGTGTTCGATATGCGAAATGAAATGGACGCTATAAACAAGCAATTAGAAACACGAACAGATTACGAGTCTGATGCTTATATGAAACTTATAGAGCGTGTGTCCGATTTAGGAGAAACCTTTTATGCTCTAGAAGATGTTAATTACGATGCCGAAGTAGAGAAAGCTTTAAAAGGGCTTGGTTTTAAACAAGACGATTTTAGTAGAGCAACGAGCGAATTTAGTGGGGGCTGGCGTATGCGTATTGAGTTGGCTAAAATTCTTTTACAAAAACCCGACTTAATTTTATTGGACGAGCCAACAAACCACATCGATATAGAATCTGTTATTTGGTTAGAAGATTTTTTGCTAAACAAAGCCAATGCTGTGGTGGTTATATCGCACGATAAAGCTTTTATAGATCATATAACTAATAGAACCATAGAGGTTACTATGGGTAAAATTTACGATTACAAAGCCAATTATTCGCATTACTTGCAATTGCGCGAAGACCGTAGAGCGCACCAAATAAAAGCCTATGAGGAGCAAAAGAAATTTATAGCAGACAATCAAGCGTTTATAGATCGTTTTAAAGGGACGTTTTCTAAAACCAACCAAGTAAATTCGCGCGAGCGTATGCTGGAAAAGTTAGAAATTATAGAGGTAGATGATGTGGATACATCGGCATTAAAATTGCGTTTTCCTAAAACACAGCGCTCTGGCGATTACCCGGTAACGGTTAAAGATGTTTCGAAATCTTACGACGATCATGTGGTTTTTAAAAACGCAAGTATGTCTATAGCACGAGGCGAAAAGGTGTGTTTTGTAGGGCGAAATGGCGAAGGGAAGTCGACCATGATAAAAGCCATTTTAGGCGAGATAGATGTTGATGGGCAATGTACACTTGGGCATAATGTACAGATTGGGTATTTTGCGCAAAACCAAGCGGCATTGCTAGACGAGGAACTTACTGTTTTTCAAACGGTAGACGAGGTTGCCCAAGGCGATATAAGAAAGCAAATAAAAAATATTTTAGGGCGCTTTATGTTTAAAGGCGATGCTATTGATAAAAAAGTGGCTGTGCTTTCTGGTGGCGAAAAAACACGATTGGCCATGGTTAAGCTATTGCTAGAGCCTGTAAATGTTTTAATTTTAGATGAGCCAACAAATCATTTAGATTTAAAATCTAAAGATGTACTAAAGGAGGCTTTGTTAAATTTTGATGGAACACTTATTTTAGTATCTCACGATCGTGATTTTTTACAGGGACTGTCTAAAAAAGTATTCGAATTTAAAGAACAGCGTGTTATAGAGCATTTCGAAACGATTGATGCTTTTTTAGAGCGCAACCGTTTGGAGAGTATACGTGCTATGGATTTGTAATTAAATAGAGTTTGTGCTTTTGCGTTAGGGATTGCAGCGAAAAGCCCACAGCGAGGCACGAGCGCGGACTTGCAGCGTAAAGCCCGACCCTTGTGGTAACGCCCCAATTAACAGATTTATAGCTTTGATACTCTATATTATAATGTGTAAGCGCTAATTTTTAACTATTTTTGCAGGGTATGCAAGATTTAAAACTTTCGGATTGGTTACCTACCACAAATAAAGAGGTGAAAATACGCGGCTGGGATGCGCTAGATGTTATTTTATTTAGTGGCGATGCTTATGTAGATCACCCATCGTTTGGGCCTGCTGTTATAGGGCGTATTTTAGAGAGCTACGGTTTGCGCGTGGCTATTGTGCCGCAACCTAATGTAAAAGATAATCTTCAGGATTTTGTAAAAATGGGTAAGCCAAAATTGTTTTTTGGTGTTACTGGTGGTTGCATGGACCCGATGCTTAGTAATTATAATGCGAATAAAAAACGCAGGGATAAGGATGCATACACGCCTAATGGTGATATTGGTTTTAGACCCGATTACGCCACTACGGTTTATACTAATATTCTAAAAGAAAAATGGCCAGATACGCCTGTTTTAATTGGTGGTATTGAGGCTTCGTTACGCCGTGTTACACATTACGATTTTTGGAGCGATAGGCTTATGCCTAGTATACTAGAAACATCGAAAGCAGATATGTTGGTTTACGGTATGGGCGAGCAGCCTTTACGCGAAGTGGTGCGTTTACTGCAAAAAGGGGTGCCTTTTTCTAGTATAACAACCATTAAACAAACGGCTGTTTTGTTAGATAAGGGGGCTAAAGTACCTAAAAATAGTAATTGGGAAGATGTAGAAATTGCTTCGCATGAGTTGTGTTTAAAAGATAAGAAGAAGTACGCTTCTAACTTTAAGGTTATAGAGCAGGAGTCTAATAAGTTGGCTGCAAGACGTATTTTTCAGAAAATTGGCGATAAGACGTTAATGATTAATCCGCCATGTCCTACCATGACCGAAAAGGAAATTGATGCGTCTTTCGATTTGCCTTACACACGATTGCCTCATCCAAAATATAATAAACGAGGGCCTATTCCTGCTTTCGAGATGATTAAGTTTTCTATAAACATACATCGCGGTTGTTTTGGTGGGTGTAGTTTTTGTACAATATCGGCACATCAAGGTAAATTTATTGCATCTCGTAGCCAAGAGTCGGTACTTAAAGAGGTGGATACCGTGGCAAATATGCCAGATTTTAAAGGATATTTATCTGACATTGGAGGGCCAAGTGCCAACATGTATAAAATGAAAGGTAAGGTGCAGGCCATTTGCGATAAGTGTGTGGCACCTTCTTGTATTTCGCCTGTTATTTGTAGTAATCTAGATACGTCGCACAAGCCGTTAACCGATTTGTATCAGGCTGTAGATAGTCATCCTAAAGTAAAAAAATCTTTTATTGGTAGTGGTATTCGTCATGATATGTTGGTGCCCGAATTTAATAAAAATGCCGACCCTAAAGAGTTGGATGATTATACCGAAGAGGTTATGACCAAGCACGTGTCTGGCCGACTTAAAGTAGCGCCAGAGCATACGAGCGACCCTGTTTTAAAATTAATGCGTAAACCGTCGTTTACGTATTTCCATAAATTTAAAGAGCGTTTCGATAAGATTAATATTAAAAAAGGATTAAAACTACAGTTGATACCTTATTTTATATCGAACCACCCTGCTTGCGAGGTCGAGGATATGGCTAACTTGGCTGCCGAGACCAAAGATATGGGATTCCAGTTAGAGCAGGTACAAGGTTTTACACCTACACCCATGACGGTAGCAACGGTAATCTATTATAGTGGTTACCACCCGTATACTTTAAAAAAGGTTAAAACTCCTATTACAAGAAAGGAAAAGGAGGAGCAGCATCGTTTTTTCTTTTGGTATAAAGATGAAAATAAAGCTTGGATAAAAAAGACATTAAGCAAGTTAGGAAGGCAAGATTTGTTAAAGGTTTTACTTCCTGAAAAAGGTGAAAAATGGCGCAAAAATAAACCTAAAGGTGAGGCTAAAAACACCTATAACGATGCGATACCTTTTAATAAGCGCAAAACGAAGGCCAAGTTTAAGGCCAAGAAAAAACGTAGGTAAAATTACAGGTTTGTTTTTTCTTCAATTTTTCGAGCTAACTTCTTTAATTTTTTTGGTGGTTTTATTCGGTACGTAAAATATAAACTCACATCGTTTTTGTTGTTGTTATTACGTCTAATAAATGCGTTGTTTGTTATTTTATTAGATCTAAAATTGAAAGCAATACCTGTGCTTATTTTATGAGAGGTGTAACCGTACTGAAGGCCAACATTAAAAACTCTTGTTGTATGTGTGTCTTTTGTTTTTCCTGTAGCTTGTTTTTCTGAAGAGAAACGTACCCCAATACCGGGTGATATGTGAGACGAAATAAACCAATTTTTGTTAAAACACCATGTGTAATAATAGGATGTTTTTATGATGAGGTCTAGATTGTTTTGAGTAATTTTTTCGTTTTCTACTAAGTCCGTTATTTTATTAATACCATAATTTAAAGCAGGAATAAAACTGCCTGCACTTTGTCTTTGCCATGCGTTATGGTTAATAAGGTGTTGTAGTGAAAATTTAGGATTAAACACATAGGAGGTTGTGCCTGTAAATCGTATTGTTTTTAAATTTGGGAAATCTTTTTGAGCGTCTACACTTTGCGCTTTGTTTGCAAAAAAGCCTTTTGTTTTACTATAGTTAAAAGATTGTATCCATTTTTTTTTAGTGAAAAAGTTAATTTCCGATTCAAAAAATCTAGAAACAAGTTCTGATGTTTTGCTCTTTGGAGCAAAACTAATACTAAAGCCTATAAATTTATAGTTTGCGGCGAGTTGTAATTTAAAGGTGTTTAAGGCCTCTACATTAAACGTATTATTGTTATTAACTATAGTAAAACTTTCGTCTTGCTTTTTTATTTTGGCTCTAAGCGATAGCTTCTCCCTAAAGGACACAATATCAGGGTTCGTTGTGTCTTGAGCATAGAAATTTAGGCTCATAAAAAACACTAAAGCTATTATAATATTTCGCATTCTAGACCTTGAATTGTTTGTTTTTATATTAATGTGCTTCTAGCCAATTGTCACCCATGTCAAATTCTACATCTAAAGGTACCTCTAGTTTGTATGCATTTTCCATTTCGGTTTTAACAAGATTTTTTATGGGTTCTATTTCAGACTTGTGAACATCGAAAACCAATTCATCATGGACTTGCAAGAGCATTTTAGATTTGTAGTTTCCAGCGTCTAGCTTGTTAAAAATATTAATCATTGCTATTTTAATAATATCGGCAGCGCTACCTTGTATTGGGGCGTTAACAGCGTTTCGCTCTGCAGCACCACGTACTACAGCATTTCTAGAGTTGATATCTTTTAGGTAACGACGGCGTCCTAAAACGGTTTTTACATAACCGTGGTCTCTTGCAAAATCGACTTGTTCGCTTATATATTGGCGTAATTTAGGGTAGGTTTCGTAATAGGTATCTATAAGTATTTTAGATTCGCCACGCGAAAGATCGGTTTGGTTACTTAGTCCGAAGGCTGAAACCCCATATATAATCCCGAAGTTTACGGTTTTAGCATGGCTTCGTTGCTCGCGAGTTACTTGGTCTAACGGTACGTTAAATACTTTGGATGCTGTAGAGGCGTGAATATCTTCGCCATTTTTAAAGGCCGAAATCATGGTTTCTTCTTGACTTAGTGCGGCAATGATGCGTAGCTCTATTTGAGAATAATCGGCTGCCAATAATGTGTAGTCCTCACTTCTTGGAACGAAAGCTTTACGTACTTGTCGGCCTCGCTCTGTACGTATGGGTATATTTTGTAGGTTTGGGTTGTTACTGCTTAAGCGCCCTGTTGCTGCAACAGTTTGCATGTACTCGGTGTGTACTCTTCCTGTGCTTGGTTCGACCTGTGTTGGTAGGGCGTCTATATAGGTGCTCTTTAATTTAGCTAAGCCACGATATTCTAAAATATGTTTTACAATGTCGTGCTCTTTGGCAAGGTTAGATAAAATATCTTCGCCTGTAGCGTATTGTCCTGTTTTTGTTTTTTTAGGCTTGTCTACTAATTTTAGTTTTTCAAATAAAACAATACCCAGTTGCTTTGGCGATGCAATATTAAAGGTTTCGCCAGCAGTCTTATAAATGTTTTCTTCTAGGGCCTTTATATCGTTATTGAGGTCTTTAGATAATGTGCTTAAAAATTCTTGATCTAAGTTAATACCTTCCAATTCCATGGCCGCAAGAACACGAAGCAATGGTATTTCTATATCGTCGAATAATTGTTGTGTATTTGCTTCGCCAAGTTCTTTTTTAAAGTGCTCTTTTAATTGTAGTGTTATGTCGCTATCCTCAACGGCGTATTCCGTTTGTTTTTCTAGCGGTACCTCGCGCATTGTTATTTGGTTTTTACCTTTTTTACCAATTAAATCTGTTATGGGTACGGGGGTATAATTTAAATAGGTTTCTGCTAAAATATCCATATTATGCCTCATGTCTGGATTAATGAGATAGTGCGCCAGCATAGTATCGAATAACTTACCTTTAACACCAATGTTGTATTTAGCTAATACTTTAATGTCGTATTTTAAATTTTGGCCAACTTTTTCTATGTGTTCTGCTTCGAAAAACGGACGTAGCTGTTCTATTAAATCTTTTGCATCGTCTTGATTTTCTGGAAAAGGAATGTAAAACCCTTTGCCTATTTCCCAAGAGAAAGCAATACCTACTAAGGTGGCTGTTATCGGGTTTAGTCCTGTGGTTTCTGTATCGAAGCACACCGAGCTTTGGTTTAGTAAGTTTTTAATAAATAATTTAGTGGCCATGCCTGGAGCTACACTTTGATAAAAGTGTGCCGTGTTGCTTATTGTTTTACGAGAACTGCTTTCTGTATTGGTGCTTGTTGTTTTTGCGTCGCCACCAAATAAAGAGAATTGCCCTGCGCCAGCTGCCTGTGCCTCTTTAGGGGTTTCTTTTATTTCTTTTTTAGTCGTGGTAGGTGTCGCGCTACTACTTTGTTCTGTTGTTGTAAATGTTTTTGTGAAGTTGTCTATAAGTCGTCTAAACTCTAATTCTTCAAAAATAGCTTTTACAGCAGGTATGTTTGGCTGGTCTAGTTCAAAATCTTTAGCATTAAAAGTAACGGGTACATCTAGCATTATAGTGGCTAGTTTTTTTGAAAGTAAGCCTAATTCGCCGTTAGCTTCTATTTTTTCTTTCATTTTACCTTTTAGTTCGTGTGTGTTTGCTAAAAGGTTTTCCATACTGCCATAAGCCGCTAGAAATTTTTTGGCCGTTTTTTCGCCAACACCTGGTAGTCCAGGAATATTATCGCTGGAGTCTCCCATCATACCTAAGTAATCTATGACCTGTATAGGGTTTGTGACTTCAAATTTTTTCTGAACTTCTGGTATACCCCAGGTTTCATAACCGCCACCAAATACGGGGCGATACATAAAAATGTTTTCAGACACGAGTTGCGCAAAATCCTTATCTGGTGTTACCATAAACGTTTGGTAGCCTTCTTTTTCGGCTTGTTTTGCTAACGTACCAATAACATCGTCGGCCTCGAAACCCTCTTTAACCATAATTGGGATGTGCATGGCTTTTAAAATATCTTGTATTATAGGTACGGCAATTTTAATGGCCTCCGGAGTTTCATCTCTATTGGCTTTATATTCGGTAAACATCTCTACACGATCTACACTTCCGCCTTTGTCAAAACAAACGGCTAAGTGGTCTGGGCGCTCACGTTTAATAACATCTAGTAAAGAGTTCATAAAACCTAAAATGGCCGATGTGTCTGTGCCTTTAGAATTTATTCTTGGGTTTTTAATAAAAGCATAATAGCCACGAAAAATTAATGCAAAGGCATCGACTAGAAATACACGTTTTTTATCTGACATTTTAATGATTTTGAAATAGATTCAAATCTACGAAAAACTTCATAGTAAATAGTTATTATAATAAGATGTTACAATGTCTCATATGGTTTTTGTTCTGTTTTCTTAAGTATACGTTAAAATGAAAATTTATTTTAAGCTCACATTGCTATTACCTTTATCTTTGATTAAAAAATAATTTATGTTACGTTGGTTTTTGTTTGTCTTTGTTTTCATTGTTCTAGATATATATGCTTACCAGGCTTTTAGAAGTGTTTTGAAAAACAATTGGAGCCAATTTTTATATGTGTTACTTTCTTTATCAGTTTTAGTTAATCTGATATATCATTTTTACGGTTTTAATCGTCGTGAAGGTTTTACGCATGCACACGGGTATGCGGTAGCTTTTTTTATAGCCATTATAGTTCCTAAAATTGTTTTAATTATTATGATGTTTGGTGAAGATGTTTTTAGAATGTTTGAGGCTTTGTATCGCTATTTAGGTTTTGGTAATCGTACTAATAGTTATTTTTCTTCTAGAAGGGCATTTGTTGCTAAATTAGCTTTAGGGCTTGCGTCTATACCGTTAGCTTCTATTATTTACGGGGTTTATAAAGGTCGGTACAATTACAAAGTGTTACGTTATAGTTTGTGTTTTGAGGATTTACCAGAAGCTTTTGATGGCTATAAATTAACCCAAATAAGTGATATACATTCTGGTAGTTTTGACGATATAGAGAAGGTGCGCTACGCAGTAGATTTGATAAATGAGCAAAATAGCGATGTGATCTTGTTTACAGGAGATATTGTAAATAATAAAGCCGAAGAATTGGAGCCCTTTAAAACCGTTTTTAATAAATTGAAAGCTAAAGACGGGTTGTTTTCTGTACTAGGAAATCATGATTATGGTGACTATGTGCACTGGGAATCGGCATCTGCTAAGCATAAAAATCTAGAAGATTTAAAAAAGCTTCAAAAAGAAATTGGTTTTAAGTTATTGCTTAACGATAGTGTTTATTTAAACAAAAATGGACAGCGTATTGCTTTGGTTGGTGTAGAGAATTGGGGTGCTGGCGGATTTAAGAAAGCTGGCGATTTACAACGAGCATCGCGAGCATTACATAAAGACGATTTTAAAATACTTATGAGTCACGACCCATCGCATTGGGAGAAAAAAGTATTAAAAGATCCTTATCATTACCATTTAACATTAAGTGGGCATACCCATGGTATGCAGTTTGGTATCGATATTCCTGGTTGGATTAAATGGAGTCCTGTAAAATGGCGTTACAAACAATGGGCAGGCATTTACAAGGAGTTGGGGCAGTATATAAATGTTAATAGGGGTTTTGGTTATTTAGCCTTTCCTGGGCGTATTGGCATGTGGCCAGAAATTACTGTTATTGAGTTAAAAAAAGGAAGCGATAAAGTATAACAAAAACTCGTTTTTCTTAATTAAAAAGAAATTGTTTATATTTATAATACAGATAACTGTTTTTAAAGCCTATAAAATAATATAGGTATATATTACGATCTGTCTTTAAATATATAAATTATGTCAAAATTTGGAGAGCTTATAAATGTTAAAGAGCCGTTGCTTTTAGATTTTTACACAGAATGGAATGAGCAATGTAAAACTATGTCTGCTGTTTTAAATAAAGTCTCGGCAGTGCTAGGCGATAAGGCTAAAATTGTAAAGATAGATATAGAAAAAAACAGGCAATTAGCAGAAGCACTTCGTGTTAAGGGTTTGCCTACCTTAATGATTTATAAAGAAGGAGAAATGAAATGGAGACAAATAGGTGAACAGGATGCCAATATGCTAATAAACTTATTACAAAGCTATGCTTAAAAAAACGTAGTTTTTCGCTAAAAATGTCACTTTTAAGTTGTTAATAATACTTTTTATGCAATAAAAACAGTCTTTTTAAGTAAAAACGAATAAAATATCATATATTTGCACCGTTGAAAGGCGGAATTAAGAAATGAGGGGACGAAAAGTCCCCTCTTTTTATACTAGAAAATGTTAAAAACTATAGTTAAAGATTTATTAGATGCTGCGTTAAGTGAACGTAGCGATTTGTTTCTTATAGAGTTCTCTATGAGTCAAGATAACCATATAAGAGTTATTTTAGATGGCGATAAAGGAGTGCTTGTAGAAGATTGTATTTTTGTAAGCCGAGCTATAGAGCACAACATAGACCGTGAGGAGTACGATTTTTCATTAGAAGTCATGTCTGCAGGAGCCACAGCGCCCCTTGTACACAAAAGACAATATAAGAAAAATTTAAAAAGAACATTAGAAGTAAGAACAAGTTCTAATAAAATAGAAGGAACACTTACTAGTGCTACAGAAACAGATATTTTGTTAGAGTGGAAAGTAAGAGAGCCAAAACCAATTGGTAAAGGTAAAGTGACTGTAAAAAAGCAGGCAAATATACCTTATGAGGATATTTTAGAAGCAAAAGTTATGATTAAATTTTAATTCAAGAAGAGTTATGGAGAATATTGCGTTAATTGAATCTTTTTCTGAATTCAAAGACGATAAATTAATCGATCGTGTAACGTTAATGGCGATTTTAGAAGACGTCTTTAGAAGTGCCTTAAAAAAGAAGTTTGGTGATGATGATAATTTTGATATTATTGTTAATCCAGATAAAGGTGATTTAGAGATTTGGAGAAATAGAATCGTTGTTGCAGATGGTGAGGTTGAAGAACCAAACCAAGAAATAACTATCACAGAAGCAAGAAAAATAGAGCCCGATTTTGAGGTTGGAGAAGATGTTTCTGAGGAAGTGAAATTAATAGATTTAGGACGTCGTGCTATTTTAGCTTTACGCCAAAATTTAATATCAAAAATTCACGAACACGACAACACTATAATATACAAGCAGTTTAAAGATCTTATTGGAGAAATTTACACGGCCGAGGTTCATCATATAAGACACAGAGCCGTTATTTTGTTGGACGACGAAGGTAACGAAATTGTATTGCCAAAAGACAGACAAATACCTTCAGATTTTTTCCGTAAAGGCGATAATGTAAGAGGTGTTATAGATAGTGTAGAGCTTAAAGGTGCTAAGCCAACAATTATGATGTCTAGAAGCTCTCCAGCATTTCTAGAAAAATTGTTCGAGCAAGAAATACCAGAAGTTTTCGATGGTTTAATTACAATAAAAAATGTAGTTAGAATACCAGGAGAAAAAGCTAAAGTGGCTGTAGATTCTTATGATGATAGAATTGATCCTGTAGGTGCTTGTGTAGGTATGAAAGGATCACGTATACACGGTATTGTAAGAGAGTTAGGAAACGAAAACATAGACGTAATTAACTTTACGACTAATATGCCGTTATTTATAACAAGAGCATTAAGCCCTGCGCGTGTTACGTCGGTTAAGCTAAACGAAGAAACTAAGCGTGCCGAAGTTATTTTAAAACCAGAAGAGGTTAGTAAAGCTATTGGTCGTGGAGGACACAATATACGTCTTGCGGGTCAGTTAACAGGCTACGAAATTGATGTGTTTAGAGAAGGAGCAGAAGAAGATGTTGAGCTTAAAGAATTTTCTGATGAAATCGAAGGGTGGATTATAGAAGAATTTAGCAAAGCAGGACTAGATACCGCTAAAAGTATTTTAGAGCAAGAAGTAAAAGATCTTGTTAAAAGAACTGATTTAGAGGAAGAAACAATTAAAGATGTTGTTAGAATTCTTAAAGAAGAATTCGAAGAGTAAAAAATAAGGCAGTTTTTGCGTTATTTCATGTCTTACAAGAGACATAATAATTATATTTGAGTATTTTAAAGGCGATTATGGCTGACACAATTAGATTAAATAAAGTATTACGCGAGCTAAACATCTCTCTAGATCGAGCTGTAGATTTCTTAGATTCTAAGAGTATCGAGATAGAAAAGAGACCTACAACAAAGATTTCCGAGGAAACTTACCGTATTCTTTCCAACGAATTTCAAAAGGATGCGAGTAAAAAAGTAGCGTCAAAAGAAGTTGGGCAAGCAAAACTTAAAGAAAAAGAAGATTTACGTGAACAACGCGAACGTGAACTTGAGGAAAAGCAAAAAGCGCAGGCCAAGAGAGAGCAAGTTATAAAAGCTAGCAAGACTCTTACTGGTCCTAAAAAATTGGGTAAAATAGATTTAGATTCTAAGAAAAAAGAAGCTAAAATAGAACCGATTAAAAAGGAGCCTGTTGCAGATGTTAAGTCTAATGAAGCTGTAAAAGAAACGCCAACAGAGCAAGTAACTAAGCCTGTAGAAGTTGTTAAAAAAGCTGCAGAAGTAACAGAGCCTGTAAAAGATAAGGCTGCAGAGGTTGTGAAACCAGCTGCACCAAAAAAGCCTGCACCTGTTGAGGTCGAAGCTAAAAAAGAAGTTCCTAATACAGAAGCTCCTGTAGCAGCTGCAAATGACAATAAGGAAACAGAAGAGGCTAAAAAACCTAAAAGTAATCTTATTGTTGAAGATGAAAAGGTAAAGACTCAATACAAAAAACTTACTGGGCCAAAAATTGCAGGTGATAAAATTGATTTATCTCAGTTTAATAAACCAAAAAAGAAGCCAGCAGATAAGAAAGCCGACGGGAAACCTGGAGATGCTAATAAGAAAAAGCGTCGCCGTATTAGTAAAGTTGGCGGACCTAATTCTGGAGGGCCTAATAGACCGGGTAACCGCCCAGGAGGACCAAGAACCGGAGGTAATAACTTTAGAGGTAAACCAGGACAAGGTAGAAGAAATGTTCCTAAAGAAGAACCATCTGAAGAAGATGTGAAAAAACAGGTTAGAGAAACTCTTGAAAAACTTCAAGGTAAATCTAACAAAAGCGGACGAGGCGCAAAAAATAGAAGAGACAAGAGAGATAAGCATAGAGAGAAAACACAAATCGATCAGCAAATCGAAGCTGCTGAAAGTAAAATTATTAAGGTAACAGAATTTGTTACTGCCAGCGAAATGGCTACGATGATGGATGTTGGTGTTACTCAAATTATATCAGCTTGTATGTCGCTTGGTATGATGGTAACCATGAATCAGCGTTTAGACGCCGAAACATTATCTATTGTAGCAGAAGAGTTTGGTTATAAAGTAGAGTTTGTTACAGCAGATATAGAAGAGTCTATTGAAGAAGTTGTAGATAAACCAGAAGATTTAATAACTCGTGCACCTATTGTTACGGTAATGGGACACGTAGATCATGGTAAAACATCGCTTTTAGATTACATACGTAAGGAAAATGTAATTGCAGGAGAGTCTGGTGGTATAACACAGCATATTGGTGCTTACGGTGTAGAACTAGATGGCGGACAAAAAATTGCCTTCCTAGATACACCAGGTCACGAGGCCTTTACAGCCATGCGTGCTCGTGGTGCTCAGGTTACAGATATTGCTATTATTGTAGCTGCTGCCGATGACGATATTATGCCGCAAACTAAAGAAGCTATTTCTCATGCTCAAGCCGCAGGAGTACCAATAGTATTTGCAATTAATAAAATAGATTTGCCTGCAGCAAATCCAGAAAAAATTAAAGAAGGACTTGCCAATATGAATCTTCTTGTAGAAGATTGGGGTGGTAAAGTCCAATCTCACGACATATCTGCTAAAAAAGGAACTGGAGTTAAAGAATTACTTGAAAAAGTTTTACTTGAAGCAGAGTTACTAGAGCTAAAAGCTAATCCTAAAAAGGCCGCTATAGGTACTGTAGTGGAAGCATTTTTAGATAAAGGAAGAGGTTATGTGTCTACAATTTTAGTTCAAGCAGGAACACTTAAAGTTGGAGATTATGTATTAGCAGGAAAGAATAGTGGTAAAGTGAAAGCGATGCACGACGAACGTGGAAACGACGTTGTAGAAGCAGGCCCATCTACACCAGTATCTATTCTTGGACTTGATGGTGCGCCACAAGCCGGAGATAAATTTAATGTTTTTGAAGACGAGCGTGAAGCAAAACAGATAGCCTCTAAACGTGCACAGTTACAACGTGAGCAATCTGTACGTACACAACGTCACATTACATTAGATGAAATTGGAAGACGTATTGCGTTAGGAGATTTCCAAGAACTTAACATAATATTAAAAGGTGATGTTGATGGATCTGTAGAAGCATTAACGGATTCGTTCCAGAAATTATCTACCGAAGAAATACAGGTTAATATATTACACAAAGGTGTTGGTGCCATTACAGAAAGTGATGTGTTACTTGCCTCTGCGTCCGATGCTATTATTGTAGGATTTAATGTAAGACCTGTTGGTAATGCAAGAATGATTGCAGACAAAGAAGAAATCGATATTAGAACGTATTCTATTATTTATGATGCTATAAATGATCTTAAAGATGCTATGGAAGGTATGTTATCTCCAGAGCTTAAAGAGGAGATTACAGGTACAGCAGAAATACGAGAAATATTTAAAGTTTCTAAAGTTGGTAGTATTGCCGGTTGTATGGTTACTAATGGTAAGATATTAAGATCTTCTGGAATTCGTTTAATTAGAGATGGTGTTGTTGTTTACACAGGAGAACTAGCTTCATTAAAACGTTTTAAAGACGATGCTAAAGAGGTAACAAAAGGTTACGACTGTGGTATGCAAGTTAAAAACTACAACGATATTAAAGAAGGCGATATTATAGAAGCTTTCCATGAAGTTGAAGTAAAAAAGAAACTTAAGTAATAAACTTAAAATAAAAAGCATAAAAAAAGAGTGATTATTAAATCACTCTTTTTTTATGCTTTTTATTTATTACTAAAATAATAACTTATATTTTTTCTTTCTTAGGTTTAAATATAAAAGCGCTAGAAAAGTGTTTCTTTATTTTTTTTAATGCACGGTCTGCTTCTAGTCTTGTTCTAAAATTACCTATCCATATTTTATAATTTGGGGTTTCGAATACCATAGCAGGTTCCCAATTATTATATTTATACTTAAATTCTGTTTTTGTTTTCTCTGCTGTTTTTCTGTTACCCGAATAAATTTGTATTTTATATCTGTTAGAGCTTTCTAAATTCATGTCTTTTTTAAGATCAATAAGCGCGTTTATTCTTTGGTCTTGATTTACGGTTACAGATCCCTGTTGTGCTTGGCAAATAGCTGTTGTGCTTATTGCTAGCATAATGCTTAATACGTTTAATTTTATTGGAGATAATGTCATTTTATAAGGTCTTTATACAAATGTATGTTTATTACACAAAACTTGCTATGTTTTTTATTTAGAACTTTTCTAAATTATGAATTAACAGTTCGCTAACATTTTTCAAATCGACTTTTAATACTATTTTTGCATAAGATTGTATGAGTGTGATAAATGTATGTTATATATGAAAAAATCATACCAAAGTTTAGAAGTTAATTTAATCAGCAATATGAAAAAGGTGGTTCACCGTAAATTAGGCAAGAACATTCTTAGTTTAGGTTTAATTATTTTATTAACGTTAACAACGTCGCTTTCGGCACAGGATGGAGATCCAGCGAAAGGAAAATCATTGTTTAATGCCAATTGTGCAGCTTGTCATAAATTAGACAAGAAAATGACTGGTCCAGCTTTACGTAACGTTGAGCAGCGCTTATCTGAAACAGAAGGTTTGGATAGGGATTGGATTTATGCTTGGATAAAAAATAGTTCAGGTGTTATTAAGTCTGGAGATGCATACGCAAATAAAATATACAATGAATTTGGTGGTGCGGCTATGACAGCTTTTCCTCAGTTTTCTAATGCTGACATTGATAATATTTTAGCATACACTGCAGAGGTTAAGAAAGAGCCAGCTGCAGCTGTTGCGCCAGTAGCAGCATCTGGTGCTGCACAGACGGGAGCGTCTTCTGGAATATCTAATGAAATTATATTAGGTGCATTAGCTGTATTGTTTATGTTGTTAGCAGCAGGTTTGTTTTTAGTTAACAAAACATTACGTCGTTTTGCTGAAGCTCAAAATATAGATTTGCCTGAATCTACAGAAAGAACACCGCTTTGGAAAGCGTTTATTAAAAATCAGTTTTTAATGTTCGTTGTGGCAATCTTCTTTTTATTGTCTAGTGCATATTTTGTTTACGGTTATTTATCACAAGTTGGTGTAGATCAAGGGTACGAGCCTGTACAACCTATACATTATTCGCATAGAATACATGCCGGAGATAATGGTATAGATTGTAAGTATTGTCACTCATCAGCAAGAGTTAGTAAGCATTCAGGGATTCCTTCTTTAAATGTTTGTATGAACTGTCACAAATCTATATATGAAGTAGCGCCAAGTACAGCTACAGAAGAGTATTCTAAAGAATTCTACGATGGAGAAATTCAAAAGCTTTACAAAGCTGTAGGTTGGAATGACGCAGATCAAAAATATACTGGTAAAACACAACCTGTTAAATGGGTTCGCATACATAACTTACCAGACTTTGTATACTTTAATCACTCACAACACGTTTCTGTTGCTGGAGTTGAGTGTCAAAAATGTCACGGACCAGTAGAAGAAATGGAAGTGATGTATCAGTACTCTCCTTTAACCATGGGATGGTGTATAGAATGTCACCGATCTACAAATGTTAAAGTGAAAGACAATGCTTATTACGATAAAATTCATGAAGAGTTATCTAAAAAGTATGGTGTAGAGAATTTAACGGCAGCCCAAATGGGAGGTTTAGAATGTGGTAAGTGTCACTACTAATACATTCAATGTTAAGATTAAGTAGTTTTAAAAAGAAAAATAAGAAGTAATTCAATTATATAATATGTCATCAAACAAGAAATACTGGAAAAGTGTTGAAGAGCTAAACGAGAATAGCTCTATTGTTGAGACGCTAAAACAAAACGAGTTTGTAGAACAAATTCCAACTGATGAGTTTTTAGGTGATAAAGATACATTAGAGGCATCAACTACAACGCGTCGCGATTTCTTAAAATACGTTGGTTTTAGTACAGCAGCGGCATCTCTTGCTGCCTGTGAAGGACCTGTAGTTAAGTCGATCCCTTATGTAGTACAGCCAGATGAAATAATTCCTGGTGTTGCAAACTATTATGCAACAACTATTGCAAATGGTTTCGATTTCGCAAGTGTTTTGGTAAAAACTCGTGAGGGTCGTCCAATTAAAATTGAAAATAATACTATGGCAGCTACCAATGGTAGTGCAAATGCTAGAGTTAATGCTTCGGTTTTAGGATTGTACGACAGTTTAAGAGCTCAAGGACCTAGTAAAGCTGGTGAAGCTATATCTTGGAGTACTTTTGATGCAGAAACATCAAAAGCTTTAGATGCTTTAAAAGGCGGTAGTAAAGACATTGTGTTACTTACACAAACTTTTGCTAGTCCATCTACAAGTAAATTAATTTCTCAGTTTAAAGAGAAATACGGTAATGTGCGTCATGTTGTTTATGATTCTGTTTCAGAGTCTGCAGCATTAGATGCTTATCAAGCAAAATATGGCGAACGTGCATTAGCGAATTACGATTTCTCTAAGGCTATGACCATTGTGTCTGTAGGAGCAGATTTCTTAGGAGATTGGCAAGGTGGAGGTTTTGATTCAGGTTATTCTAAAAATAGAATTCCAGATCACGGAAAAATGTCTCGCCACGTACAGTTCGAGTCTAATATGACTTTAAGTGGTGCTAACGCAGATAAGCGCGTGCCATTAAAGCCTAGCGAACAAAAAATAGCTTTAGCTAAATTACATAGTTATATTGTTGGTGGTTTTGTGAATCAAAAATTACCAGAAACTATAGAAGCTGCTGTTAAAAGCGCTGCTATTCAACTTAAGAAAGCGGGAAGTAAAGGTGTTTTAGTTTCAGGAATACAAGATGTTAATGCTCAAACTTTAGTGTTAGAGATTAATGCGGCTTTAAATAGTCATGCTTTTAATCCTTCTACACCTGTTAAAACAAGACAGGGTAGCGATAAAGAAGTTGCTCGTTTAGTTGCCGATATGAAAGCGGGTAAAATTGGAGCTTTAATTATGAATGGTGTAAATCCTATTTACACACTTTCTAATGCTACTGATTTTTCTGAAGGATTAAAAAAGGTAAGTTTATCTATTGCTTTTTCTTTAAAGGCAGATGAAACAGCTTCGCAAACACAATATTTAGCAGCTGCACCACATTATTTAGAGTCATGGGGCGATGTAGAGCTTAAAAAAGGTCACTATGCCTTAACACAGCCTACAATTAGACCTTTATTTGATACAAGACAATTTCAAGACACTTTATTAAAATGGGTAGGGAGCGACGTTTCTTATCACGATTTTATTAAGTCTACTTGGGGTTCTACTATATTAGGTGGCAGTTCATTTAATACAGCTTTACACGATGGTGTGTTTGTTGGTAATATTACTAGCGAAAATACGACTTCGGAAAATTTAGAAACAGAAGCACCTGCAAGTAATGCCGCAAATGCATTATTAAACTCTGTGAAATCAGCAAAAGGTTTCGAGTTAACGTTGTATACTAAAACAGGTATGGGAGATGGTCAACAGGCCAATAACCCATGGTTGCAAGAGTTTCCAGATCCAATTACAAGAACGTCTTGGGATAATTACCTAACCATATCTAAAGCTGATGCTGATGCGTTAGGCTTAATGAACAAACACGTTGCAGATGGTGCATTAAACGGAAGTTATGCAAACATTACTGTTAACGGTGTGAGTTTAAAAGTTCCTGTTATGTTACAGCCAGGACAAGCAAAAGGATCTGTTGGTTTAGCATTAGGTTACGGTAAAACACTAGGATTAAAAGAAGAAATGCAAACAGGCGTTAACGCTTATGCATTATATAATAACTTTAATAAAGTACAAAACGTTAGTATCACACCTGCAGAAGGTGAGCATAAGTTTGCATCTGTGCAGTTGCATAATACGCTTATGGGACGTGGCGATATTATTAAAGAAACGACTTTAGAGATATTTAATACTAACGATAAAAAACACTGGAACGCCGTTCCTGTAGTATCTTTAAATCACCAAGAGACACCTGTTACGTCTCCAGAGGTTGATTTATGGGATGAGTTTGATCGTTCTATAGGGCATCATTTTAATCTATCTATAGATTTAAATGCTTGTACTGGTTGTGGCTCTTGTGTTATAGCTTGTCATGCTGAAAATAATGTTCCTGTTGTTGGTAAAAATGAAGTGAGAAAGAGTAGAGATATGCACTGGTTGCGTATTGATAGATATTATTCTTCTGAAACTTCTTTTGAAAACGATAATAAGAAAAAAGAAAATATCTCAGGTTTAGGAAGTTCTTTAAGTGAGTTTGGTGAGATGGAAAATGCATCTGCTAACCCACAAGTAGCATTCCAACCTGTAATGTGTCAACACTGTAATCACGCACCTTGTGAAACAGTTTGTCCAGTAGCAGCTACATCACATGGTAAACAAGGTCAAAACCATATGGCTTATAACCGTTGTGTAGGTACTAGATACTGTGCAAATAACTGCCCATATAAAGTACGTCGTTTTAACTGGTTCTTATACAATGGTAATGATGAGTTCGATTACCATATGAATGATGACTTAGGACGTATGGTGTTAAACCCAGATGTTGTAGTTCGCTCTCGTGGTGTCATGGAAAAATGTTCTCTGTGTATTCAAAAAACACAAAAAACTATTCTAGATGCAAAACGTGATGGTAGAGTTATAAAGGATGGTGAGTTCCAAACAGCTTGTTCAGCAGCATGTAATAATGGTGCCATGGTATTTGGAGACATCAATGATAAGGAAAGCAAAGTAGCTAAACTTAAAGAAGATAATCGTATGTATCACTTGTTAGAACATGTAGGAACAAAACCTAATGTGATCTATCAAACAAAAGTGAGAAATACAACTGAAGCATAAATTAATTAAAGAATCAATTATATAATTATGGCGTCTCATTACGAAGCACCTATTAGAAGACCTTTAGTTACAGGAGAAAAATCATATCACGACGTTACTGTAGATGTGGCAAAACCTGTAGAAGGAAAAGCGAATAAGCAATGGTGGATTGTTTTTACAATTGCAATTGCAGCTTTCCTGTGGGGAATTGGATGTATACTTTACACTATAACAACAGGTATCGGTACTTGGGGTTTAAACAAGACCGTAGGTTGGGCTTGGGATATTACTAACTTCGTTTGGTGGGTTGGTATTGGTCACGCAGGTACACTTATATCTGCAGTACTTTTACTGTTCCGTCAAAAATGGAGAATGGCAATTAACAGGTCTGCAGAGGCTATGACAATTTTCTCTGTTGTGCAAGCCGGTTTATTTCCTATTATACACATGGGAAGACCATGGTTAGCTTACTGGGTTTTACCTATACCAAATCAATTTGGATCATTATGGGTTAACTTTAACTCACCATTACTTTGGGATGTATTTGCAATATCTACATATTTATCTGTATCACTAGTTTTCTGGTGGACAGGTTTACTTCCAGATTTTGCAATGCTTAGAGATCGTGCTGTAAAACCTTTTCAAAAGAAAATCTATGCTTTATTAAGTTTTGGATGGTCTGGTAGAGCTAAAGATTGGCAACGTTTCGAAGAAGTATCTTTGGTTTTAGCTGGTTTAGCTACACCACTTGTACTTTCTGTACACACCATTGTATCTTTTGATTTTGCAACATCTGTTATACCAGGATGGCATACTACGATATTTCCTCCTTACTTTGTTGCAGGGGCTGTATTTTCTGGTTTTGCTATGGTAAACACACTTCTTATTATAATGAGAAAGGTTGTTAATTTAGAAGCATATATTACTGTTCAACATATTGAGTTAATGAACATCGTTATCATGATTACGGGTTCTATTGTAGGTGTAGCATACATCACAGAGCTTTTTATAGCATGGTATTCTGGTGTAGAATATGAGCAGTACGCTTTCTTAAACAGAGCGACAGGGCCTTACTGGTGGGCATACTGGGCTATGATGACTTGTAATGTATTCTCTCCACAATTTATGTGGTCAAAAAAGTTAAGAACAAGTATCATGTTCTCTTTCTTCATATCTATTGTAGTAAACATTGGAATGTGGTTTGAGCGTTTTGTAATTATCGTAACATCGTTACACCGTGATTACTTACCATCATCATGGACAATGTTCTCGCCTACATTCGTAGACATCGGTATCTTTATTGGTACTATAGGCTTCTTCTTTGTATTGTTTTTACTTTACTCTAGAACATTCCCTGTAATTGCACAGGCAGAGGTTAAGACTATTTTAAAATCGTCTGGAGAACGTTACAAAAGAATTAGAGAAGCTGGCGAAAGTTTATCTGGAACTGGTGCAGATGCTAGAACATCTGGAGTTAATAATCAAGAATCAAAAAACTAAAAGTAGCATATGGAAGCTTCAAAAGTAATTCACGCTATTTATACCGATGATGACGTTTTAATGTCTGCTGTTAAAGCAGTAAAAGCTAAGCGTTTTCATATCGAGGAAATATACACCCCTTTTCCAGTTCACGGACTAGACAAGGCTATGGGATTAGCACCAACACGTATTGCAATTACTGCATTCATGTACGGACTAGTAGGTTTAACAGTTGCTGTTACAATGATGAATTTCATTATGATTGAAGACTGGCCACAAGATATTGGTGGTAAACCAAGTTTTAGTTATATAGAAAACTTACCATCATTCATTCCAATTATGTTTGAATTAACGGTTTTCTTTGCCGCTCACTTAATGGTTATTACCTTTTACTTACGCAGTAGAATGTGGCCTTTTAAAGAAGCAGAGAACCCAGATGTAAGAACAACTGATGATCATTTTTTAATGGAAATCGCTGTTAATGATAACGAAGAGGAACTTGAAACGCTACTTAAAGGTACAGGTGCCGTTGAGATTAATTTAATTGATAAAGCACATTAAGATAAAGATGAAGAGCTTAATTAAAATATCAGTCATAACAATGGTCTTATTAACCATTGTATCATGTAAAAATGATAGCAAGCCAAATTATCAATACATGCCTAACATGTACGAATCTGTAGGGTATGAGTCGTATAGTGAAAACGATTTATTTGAGAATGGCATGGAAGCAAGAACTCCTGTAGAAGGAACCATACCTAGAGGTTACGTGCCTTTTGATATCGAAAATTCTACAGATGGATATAACTTAGCTAAAGCGACACTTAAATCGCCATTAAAGCCAGGTGAGGTAGACTTAAAAAAAGGAAAAGCCTTATATGAAATTTACTGTGGTATTTGTCATGGTAATAAAGGTAATGGTAAAGGTAACTTAGTTAAGAGAGAAAAAATCTTAGGTATACCTAGTTATGATGATGCAGGAAGAGCTATTAATGCAGGAAGTATTTATCATACTATTTATTATGGTAAAAATGCTATGGGTTCTTATGCTAACCAACTCAATGAAAACGAACGTTGGCAAGTTGTATCATACGTATTAAAGTTAAAAGCAGATTTAGAAAAGTAAGATTATATTAGATATGTACAAATTTTCAAATAAATTAAAGACATTTTCTTTTATTCTAATGATCTTAGGAGCATTAGGTGTAGGATATGGTTTTATGACATCTCATAAATCTTTAGAGGACGTCAAGTTAATGTTATCGGAAGAAGCATCTCATCATGGCTCAGGTCATGGAGATAGTCATGCGGTAGATCACAATAATCATCCAGCTAAAGCTTCACATGGTCACGAAAGTGCACATGGTCATGAAGCATCTGCTCACCATGGTGATGCTCATGCAGAGCATGTTATGCATCAAATTCATAACAGACCATGGTCTGCTTTATATGTTGCAGCTTTCTTCTTTATGATGATTGCCTTAGGTGTTTTAGCGTTCTATGCACTTCAATTTGCGTCTCAAGCAGGTTGGTCTCCAGTTCTTTTTAGAGTTATGGAAGGGATTACAGCATACCTTTTACCAGGTGCTTTAATTGTTCTAGCCATCGCACTTTTTGCTGGAAAGCATATCTTTATATGGATGGATCCAGAAGTTGTCGCTCATGATGCTTTGATTCAAGGTAAATCAGGATGGTTAAATAAAACAGGATTTGCAATTCGTGGTTTAATATTTATTGCAGGTTGGTTCGCTTATCGTCATTTTTCTAGAAAATTCACAAAGGCTCAAGACGAGTCTGATGATAATAAAAATTACATTAAAACATTCCGTATTTCAGCTGGTTTCTTAGTATTCTTTTTATACTCTGAATCTATGATGTCTTGGGATTGGATTATGAGTGTAGATCCACACTGGTTCTCTACTTTATTTGGCTGGTATGTTTTTGCTAGTATGTTTGTTAGTGGTATTACAGTTATATCTTTAATTACAATATACTTAAAATCTAAAGGTTATTTAGAGTTTGTAAATGCTAACCATTTACACGATGTTGCTAAATTCATGTTTGCAATTAGTATTTTCTGGACATACTTATGGTTTTCTCAATTTATGTTAATTTGGTATTCTAATATTCCAGAAGAAGTTACTTACTTTATAACAAGAATTGAAGATTATAATATCACCTTCTTTGGTATGGTTGTATTAAACTTCCTTTTCCCTGTTCTTATGTTAATGAACGCAGATTACAAACGTATTCCTTGGTTTATTGTAATGACGGGTGTTGTTATCTTAATTGGTCACTACTTAGATATATTTAATATGATTATGCCAGCTACTGTAGGAGATAGATGGTTTATTGGAATTCCAGAAATTGCATCTGTATTATTATTTGCTGGTTTATTTATTTTTGTAGTATTTACTGCTTTAACCAAAGCGCCATTACTATCTAAAGGAAATCCTTTCATGAAAGAAAGTGAAGATTTCCATTATTAATAATATATAAATAAAGAATAAAGACAACAATGACTACTTTATTAACAATTATAGTTTTAGTATTTATATCAGTTGCTATCTGGCAAATGGTAAAGATTTTTGACTTAGCCCAGGCTAAATCTGATAATTCTCAAGTTGCAACAGACAAAGATAATACGCTTAACGGCTATTTAATGATGGGCTTCCTAGCTTTTATATACATCATTACAATTGTGTCTTTTGCTAAATGGGGCGATTTACCTTTAATGTCTAATTCGGCATCTGCTCATGGACCTACAATAGATAATTTAATGGCCATTTCTATGGTTCTTATCTTTTTTGTACAGACATTAACGCAGTTTTTATTACACTATTTTGCCTTTAAATATAAAGGTGAAAAAGGTAAGAAAGCTTTATTCTTTGCAGATAATAATAAATTAGAGTTTATCTGGACAATTATACCTGTAATTGTATTAGCTGGTTTAATTATTTACGGATTAAACACTTGGATAAATATTACCAGTGTAGATGAAACTGAAGATCCTTTAGTTATAGAATTATATGCACAACAGTTTAACTGGAAAGCTAGATACTCTGGTACAGATAACACTTTAGGTAAAGCCAATGTAAGATTAATTGATATTGATAGAGCTAACATCCTTGGTTTAGATGAAGCCGATCCTAATGCTCAAGATGATATCATTACAACAGAGCTACATTTACCAGTAGGTAAGCCTGTTTTATTTAAAATGAGATCTCAAGATGTACTACACTCAGCTTATATGCCTCACTTTAGAGCTCAAATGAACTGTGTTCCTGGTATGATTACTCAATTTGGTTTCACACCAACAGTTACTACTGCCGAGATGCGCCAAAACCCTGATATGGTAGATAAGGTTTCTAACATTAATAAAATAAGATTAAACAAAAGCAAATTATTAGTTGCTAAAGGAGAAGACGCTCTAGAACGTTATGAGTTTGATTACCTATTACTATGTAATAAAATATGTGGTAAATCGCACTACAATATGCAAATGAAGATTATTGTAGAAACTCAAGAAGAATACAATGCTTGGATTGCTTCTCAAAAAGAATTTAAAAATTCTCTAATTAACTAATTTTAAAGATAAACAAGATATAAGATTATGTCAGCACACGCAGATACACACGCTCACGACGATCACGGACATCATCCTAAAGAAACGTTTGTAACGAAATACATCTTTAGTCAAGATCATAAAATGATTGCTAAACAGTATTTAGTTACTGGTACTTTTATGGGGATTATAGGTATCCTAATGTCTTTAATGTTTCGTATGCAAATTGCATGGCCAGAAGAGCCTAACGTATTATTTGAAGCTTTATTAGGTAAATGGGCACCAGACGGTGTTATGGATGCCGATATATATTTAGCATTAGTTACTATACACGGTACCATAATGGTATTCTTTGTACTAACGGCTGGATTAAGTGGTACTTTTAGTAACTTATTAATTCCATTACAAATTGGAGCTAGAGATATGGCTTCTGGTTTCTTAAACATGGTTTCTTATTGGTTATTTTTTGTATCATGTGTTATAATGATTATTTCATTATTTGTAGAAGCTGGACCCGCAGCAGCAGGTTGGACTATTTACCCACCGCTTAGTGCTTTACCAATGGCTCAAGGTGGTTCTGGTATGGGTATGACTTTGTGGTTAGTATCTATGGCAATATTCATTGCATCATCATTAATAGGATCTCTTAACTATGTAGTTACTGTTTTAAACCTACGTACTAAAGGAATGTCTATGACTAGGTTACCACTTACAATATGGGCGTTTTTCGTAACAGCTATTATCGGTGTTATTTCATTCCCTGTATTACTATCAGCAGCTTTATTATTAGTAATGGATAGAAGTTTTGGTACATCATTCTTCTTATCAGATATATTTATACAAGGTGAAGTTTTACATTATCAAGGTGGTTCTCCTGTATTATTCGAACACTTATTCTGGTTCTTGGGTCACCCAGAGGTATATATTGTAATATTACCAGCTATGGGTCTAGTGTCAGAGATTATGGCATCTAACTCACGTAAACCAATATTTGGTTACCGTGCCATGATTACTTCTATATTAGCTATTGCATTTTTATCTACTATAGTTTGGGGTCACCACATGTTTATATCAGGTATGAATCCATTTTTAGGTTCGGTGTTTACATTTACAACATTGTTAATTGCTATCCCATCTGCGGTTAAGGCTTTTAACTGGATTACGACACTATGGAAAGGTAATTTACAGATGAACCCTGCCATGTTATTCTCTATCGGTTTTGTTTCTACTTTTATTACCGGTGGTCTTACTGGTATTATATTAGGAGATAGTGCCTTAGATATTAATGTACACGATACTTACTTTGTTGTTGCTCACTTCCACTTAGTAATGGGTATATCTGCACTTTATGGTATGTTTGCTGGTATCTACCACTGGTACCCAAAAATGTATGGTCGTATGTTAAATAAAAACTTAGGTTATATTCACTTCTGGATTACAGCAATTTGTGCTTACGGTGTATTTTTTCCAATGCACTTTATAGGTATGGCTGGTTTACCAAGACGTTATTATACAAATACTAATTTTCCATTATTTGATGATTTAGCAAACGTTAATGTTATCATTACTTTATTTGCTTTATTTGGTGGTGTTGTGCAATTAATATACTTATACAACTTCTTTATTAGTATGTACTATGGTAAGAAAGCAACACAAAACCCATGGAAATCTACAACTTTAGAGTGGACTACTCCTGTAGAGCATATACACGGTAACTGGCCAGGTGCTTTACCAGAAGTTCACCGTTGGGCTTACGATTATAGTAAACCAGGTCATGATAGTGACTATGTGATGCAAACAGAACCTATGAAAGAAGGTGAAGTAGAATTACATCACTAAACTTAAAATATTATACATAAAAGAAAAAGCCTTTCCATTACGGAAAGGCTTTTTCTTTTATTTTTGCCTCACATAATAAAGTTTTATGTACTTTTAAAAACATAATCTATAACATTCAATTTTGTTAAGATTTGTATTTTTTTAATGTTTTAGCGTCTATATTATGAACGAAAACCTTGATCCATCAAACGATAATTTTTCTCCAGAAGAATTTGACATAGAAAAACAATTAAGACCCCTAGAGTTTAGCGATTTTACGGGTCAAGATCAAGTATTAGAAAATCTTCAAATATTTGTTCAAGCCGCTAATTTACGTGGTGAAGCACTCGATCATACGCTGTTTCATGGTCCTCCTGGTTTAGGTAAAACAACGCTTGCCCACATTTTATCAAACGAATTAAATGTTGGTATTAAAGTAACATCTGGTCCGGTTTTAGATAAGCCTGGTGACTTAGCAGGATTACTTACTAATTTAGAAGATCGAGACGTCCTTTTTATTGATGAAATACATAGATTAAGTCCTATTGTAGAAGAGTATTTATATTCTGCTATGGAGGATTTTAAAATTGATATCATGATAGAGTCTGGCCCTAATGCTAGAACAGTACAAATTAATTTAAATCCGTTTACATTAGTTGGGGCTACCACGCGTTCTGGACTTTTAACAGCACCTATGCGTGCTCGTTTTGGTATCCAAAGTAGGCTTCAGTATTATAAAACAGATTTATTAACTACCATTGTACAGCGTAGTGCTACTATTTTAGATGTTCCAATTTCTATGGAAGCTGCTATAGAAATTGCTGGAAGAAGCCGTGGGACACCACGTATTGCAAATGCATTATTACGTCGTGTTAGAGATTTTGCACAAATTAAAGGCAACGGTAAGATAGATATTAAAATTGCCCAATATGCCTTAAATGCGCTTAATGTAGATGCTCATGGTTTAGATGAGATGGACAATAAAATTTTAGTAACTATTATAGAAAAATTTAAAGGTGGTCCTGTTGGAATCTCTACTATTGCTACAGCAGTAAGCGAAAGCCCAGAAACTATAGAAGAAGTTTACGAGCCTTTTTTAATACAGCAAGGTTTTATTATGCGTACACCTCGAGGCCGCGAAGTTACAGCCGCTGCTTATAAACATCTTGGTAAAATTAAAAACCCGACTCAAGGTGGCCTTTTTTAGTTTAACCATGCCTTGTTTTTACCGCACTTTTAGCTAATCTATGATGATTAATAATAAAGAAAAGTACACGACTTTAATTAAAACTGAAGCCAAACGTTTGGGTTTTATGTCTTGCGGTATTAGTAAAGCAGGTTTTTTAGAAGAAGAAGCGCCTCGTTTAGAACGTTGGTTAAACAAAAATATGCATGGCAACATGCAGTACATGGAAAACCATTTTGATAAACGTTTAGATCCTACCAAATTGGTCGAAGATTCTAAAAGTGTTATATCATTATTATTAAATTATTATCCTAGTGATACTCAAATTGACAGCACTGCTCCTAAAATTAGTAAGTACGCTTATGGTAACGATTATCATCATGTTATAAAACACAAATTAAAATCACTATTATATTTTATTCAAGATGAAATAGGAGAGGTTAGCGGTCGCGCCTTTGTAGATTCTGCTCCTGTTCTAGACAAAGCTTGGGCCGCCAAATCTGGTTTAGGGTGGATTGGTAAGCACAGTAATTTGCTAACACAAAAAGTTGGTTCGTTTTATTTTATAGCTGAATTAATTATCGATTTAGATTTAGAGTACGACCATGCCACAACCGACCATTGTGGGTCTTGTACCGCATGCTTAGATGCGTGCCCAACGCAAGCCATCACTTCGCCTCATGTAGTAGATGGAAGTAAATGTATTTCTTACTTAACCATAGAGCTAAAAGAAAATATACCTACTGGTTTTAAAGATAAAATGGACGATTGGATGTTTGGCTGCGATGTTTGCCAAGATGTTTGCCCCTGGAATCGTTTTTCTAAACCACACAATGAGCCACTTTTTAACCCGCATCCAGATTTATTATCTTTAACAAATAAAGATTGGCAAGAAATTACAGAAGACACTTTTAAAAAAGTATTTCAAAAATCTGCAGTAAAACGAACAAAATTTTCAGGATTAACAAGAAATATCCAATTTTTAAAGGATTAGTTATATCATTACAATTACTATATTTGTTCGTTCAGTAAATTATGCCCAATTATGAGTAAACAAAACAAACGTAGTGAAGCTTTAACATATCACGAAAAACCTACTCCAGGTAAAATAGCCGTAGTACCAACAAAAAAATATGCCACACAAAGAGATTTGTCTCTGGCTTATTCTCCTGGTGTTGCAGAGCCTTGTTTAGAGATCGAAAAAGATAAAGAAAATGCCTATAAATATACAGCTAAAGGGAATTTAGTAGCTGTTATATCTAACGGTACAGCCGTTTTAGGATTAGGAAACATAGGTCCAGATGCTTCTAAACCTGTAATGGAAGGTAAAGGTTTATTGTTTAAAATATTTGCAGATATTGATGTTTTTGATATAGAAGTCGATACCGAAAATATTGATGAATTTATAGAAACAGTAAAAAATATAGCACCAACTTTTGGAGGTATTAACCTTGAAGATATAAAAGCCCCAGAAGCTTTTGAAATTGAAAGACGCCTAAAAGAAGAGCTAGATATACCGGTTATGCACGATGACCAACACGGTACAGCTATCATATCTGCGGCAGCATTAATAAATGCTCTAGAAATTGCAGAAAAAGATATTAGTAAAGTAAAAATAGTTATTAGTGGTGCAGGAGCAGCAGCCATTTCTTGTTCTCGATTATATCAAGCATGTGGCGCTAAGCGCGAAAACATGGTTATGCTAGATAGTAAAGGTGTTATTAGAAAAGATAGAGGTAACTTAACCTCTCAAAAAGCAGAATTTGCTACAGATAGACAAATTGATACGCTAGACGAAGCTATGGTAGACGCCGATGTTTTTATAGGACTATCTATGGCCGATATTGTAACACCTGCTATGTTACTTACTATGGCCAAAAAACCTATTGTTTTTGCCATGGCAAACCCTAACCCAGAAATAAAATATCAATTAGCTGTAGACACACGCGACGATATTATTATGGCAACTGGTCGAAGCGATACCCCCAACCAAGTTAATAATGTTTTAGGTTTTCCGTTTATATTTAGAGGGGCTTTAGATGTGCGCTCTAGTGCCATAAACGAAGCCATGAAAATGGCAGCGGTACAAGCTTTAGCAAAATTAGCAAAAGAACCCGTGCCAGAACAAGTTAATGTGGCTTATGGTAAAACACGATTAACTTTTGGTAAAGATTACATTATACCTAAACCATTTGATCCAAGGTTAATAGCCGAAATCCCGCCTGCGGTAGCAAAAGCAGCTATGGATAGTGGGGTGGCTAAAAATCCTATTTTAGATTGGGATAAGTACAAAGAAACGTTACAAAGCCGATTAGGATCGGATAATAAATTAGTTCGATTACTATTAAATCGCGCAAAGCTAGATCCAAAAAGAGTTGTCTTTGCTGAAGCAGATCAGTTAGATGTTTTAAAAGCAGCACAAATAGCTCTTGAAGAAGGTATTGCAATTCCTATTTTACTAGGAAGAAAGGAAACCATCGAGGAGTTAATGAAAGAAATTGGTTTTGACGAAGATGTACTTATTATAGACCCTAAAACAGAAGAAGAAAACCCACGTAAAGAAAAATACGCCAAAGTATATTGGGAGCAAAGAAAACGAAAAGGTGTAACATTTTACTCTGCTAAACGCTTAATGCGTGAGCGTAATTATTTTGCAGCTATGATGGTAAACGAAGGTGATGCCGATGCATTAATCTCGGGGTACTCTCGTAACTACCCATCGGTTGTAAAACCTATGCTTGAACTTATAGGTATGGCAAAAGGCGTGTCGCGAATTGCAACGACTAATGTTATGATAACAAAACGTGGTCCTTTATTTTTAAGCGACACCTCTATAAATATTAATCCAGGAGCAAAAGATCTTTATAGAATTGCGCAAATGACAGCCAATGTTGTAAAAACATTTGGTCTAGAGCCTGTTATGGCCATGACGTCGTTTTCTAACTTTGGTTCATCTCAAAACGAACAAGGTACAAAGGTTAGAGATGCGGTAGCTATGTTGCATAGAAGTCATCCCGATTTGGTTGTCGATGGCGAGCTGCAAACAGATTTTGCTTTAAATAACGAGATGTTACAAGATCAATTTCCTTTTTCTAAATTGGCAGGTAAAAAAGTAAATACATTAATATTTCCTAATCTAGATTCTGCAAATATTACTTATAAACTTTTAAAAGAGTTAAATGAAGCCGACTCTATAGGGCCAATAATGATGGGTATGCGTAAGCCTGTTCATATTCTTCAATTACATGCTAGTGTAGACGAAATTGTAAACATGACTGCCATAGCTGTAATAGATGCTCAATACAAAGAAAAAAAGGAATTAGAGCTAGTATAACCAACTCATTAAAATTTCTTACATTTGAAAGCAAAAGTATTTTATAGATGATTACACATATACAAGGAAAACTTACAGAAAAAAATCCGACACATGTTGTTATAGACTGTAATGGTGTTGGTTATATGTTAAATATATCATTACATACTTTTTCTCAAATTACAGATAACGAGCAGCAAAAATTATATACACACTTGCAGGTTAAAGAAGACTCCCATACATTGTATGGGTTTTCTTCTTTAGCCGAGCGAGAAATATTTAGGTTATTACTGTCTGTAAGTGGTATAGGTGCTAATATTGCACGTACCATGCTATCGTCTTTAACACCCAAACAAGTAAGAGAGGGTATTGCTATTGGCGATGTTGCATTAATACAATCTATAAAAGGCATTGGTGCAAAAACAGCCCAACGTGTTATATTGGATCTTAAAGATAAAGTGTTAAAAATCTACGATATAGACGAAGTTTCTGTTAATAGAGGCAATACCAATAAAGATGAAGCGTTATCAGCATTAGAAGTCCTAGGTTTTGTTAAAAAACAAGCCGAGCGCGTTGTCGATAAAATTTTAGTAGAACACCCAGAAGCAAGCGTAGAGGATATTATTAAACAGGCTTTAAAAAAACTATAATAATTTGAACACTGTTAATTATAATTCATTTAAAACAATTATAACAACATGTAAAAATCACTTTACAAGTGTTTTTTTACTTTTGGCTTTATTATTTGTCTTACCACTTTGGTCTCAAACACCGCAACCTCAAGACTCCACAAAAACGGGGTTTAATTTAGGGACTATAAAAACACCAAAGTCTAATAGTATAGAATCTAAATATGTTTTCGATGCGACTACAAATAGATACATTTATACCGAAAAAATTGGCGATTTTAATATTAACTACCCTATAATCTTAACAGAAAAAGAATATCAAGATTTAGTTGCCAAAGAAAATTTAAAAAAATATTATCACGATAAAATAGATGCGTTCGATGGTAAGAAAAGTGATTCTGAAGATGGACAAAAAAATCTACTTCCAGAATTCTATATTAAGTCCGATCTTTTTGCTACCATTTTTGGTAGTAATGTTATAGAAGTTGTTCCTCAAGGATCTGTAGAAATGGATTTGGGTGTTTTGTTTTCAAGACAAGACAATCCAACATTTTCTCCTAGAAATAGAAATAATTTTACTTTTGATTTTGACCAGCGTATTAGTTTAAGTTTACTAGGTAAGGTAGGTACTAGAGTAAGAGTAAATGCAAATTACGATACCGAATCTACGTTCGATTTTCAGAACCTTATTAAGCTAGAGTTCGACCCAACAGCAGGTGGGGGTGAGGATGCTATCATTCAAAAAATAGAAGTTGGTAACGTAAGTATGCCTTTAAACAGTTCTTTAATAACAGGAGCGCAAAGTTTATTTGGTGTTAAAGCACAACTGCAATTCGGGAAAACAACAGTAACCGGTGTGTTTTCTGAACAAAAATCTCAAGCAACAACAGTCGTTTCAGAAGGAGGCGGAACTTTAGAAGAGTTCGATTTATTTGCTAGAGATTACGACGAAAATCGTCATTTCTTTTTATCACAATATTTTAGAGATACCTACAATCAATCTTTAGAAAATTATCCGTTTATAAACAATAGTGGTTTGCAAATTACGCGTTTAGAAGTTTGGATAACCAATAGAAGTAATAGAACCGAAAACGTAAGAAACATTGTAGCACTTCAAGATTTAGGAGAATCCTCTCGAGTAAAAAGCTTTGTAACTGTAACAGCAGCCCCTGGAGCATTTCCCGACAATGCAAACAACAATCTTAACCCAATAACCATAGGTTCTGGCTCTGCCTTAACCGAAGGGATTAGAGACATTGCTACGGTACAACAAGGCTTTGGTGCTTTGTCTACCAGTGTGCAAGAAGGTTTTGATTATATACGTTTAGAAAACGCTAGAAAATTAACTAACGGTCAAGAATATGTTTTTAATTCAGCTTTAGGTTATGTGTCATTAAACCAAAGATTAAATAATGATGAAGTTTTAGCAGTCGCGTTTCAATATACAGTAAGAGGCGAAGTTTTTCAAGTTGGAGAGTTTGCTAACGATGGTATAAATGCTACCGATGTTAATGCGCCAGCAAATACGCCTAATAATAATCAAAATCAAGTAACACAAGTTGTAAACACCAACTTGGTATTAAAATTATTGAAAAGTAGTATTACTAGTGTCGACGAACCTGTTTGGGACTTAATGATGAAAAATATCTACGACACAGGAGCCTTTAATTTAAGTCCAGAAGATTTTAGATTTAATCTTTTTTACAACGAAGCTTCACCACTTAACTTTATAACACCAGTAGAAGGTACTACATTTCCTATATTTAATAATTTAACACAAAACCCAGCGGACGATAGACTTATACAAGAAACGCCATTATTAAGGTTGTTTAATTTAGATAAGTTGAATTTTAACAATGACCCACAAACCAATGGCGATGGTTTTTTTGATTACGTACCAGGACTAACTGTGTTACCTCAAAATGGAAAAATAATATTTACCAAAGTAGAGCCTTTTGGGCGATACTTGTTTGACGTATTAGATGACGATGGTAATCCTAATGATAATGCTGCCGATTATGAAGCCGATCGTTTCGATAATCCAAACCAAGAAAAATACGTTTACGATATTCTTTATAAAAGCACAAAAACAGCAGCTTTAGAGGAAATAGAAAAAAATAAATTTCAATTAAGAGGACGTTACAAGTCTTCTGGGGGCGATGGTATTCCTTTAGGAGCATTTAATGTACCTCGAGGTTCTGTGCAAGTAACCGCAGGTGGACGTCTTTTGGTAGAAGGGGTAGATTATACTGTAAATTATCAATTAGGACGTGTGCAAATTTTAGACGAAGCTTTAAAAGCTTCTAACATACCTATACAAGTTTCTACAGAAAACAATGCTGTATTTGGGCAGCAAACCAAACGTTTTGCAGGTATAAATGTAGAGCATAAATTTACCGATAATTTTGTGTTAGGTGCTACACTTTTAAATTTAAAAGAAAGACCACTTACACAAAAAGCAAATTTTGGTACAGAGCCTATTAATAATACTATTTTTGGTTTTAATGGTAATTACGCTACCAAGGTGCCTTTTTTAACGCGATTAGTAAATAAGCTGCCTAACATAGACACTGATGCCGAATCTAATTTGTCCATTCGTGGCGAATTTGCTCATTTAGCACCTGGAGCTCCTAATGCTACAAATTTAAATGGTGAAGCTACATCATATTTAGATGATTTTGAAGGGTCGCAAAATGCTATAGATTTAAAATCACAACAATCTTGGTTCTTGTCTAGTAGACCATTAAATTTAGATGGAGATGACGGTAATACCGTAGAAGATGCTAATGGTATACAAAACGGTTTTGGTAGAGCACTTCTAAACTGGTATACTATAGATCCTGTTTTTTATTCGCGACAGCGACCAGATGGTATATCCGATGAGGATGTTTCAGATCTGTTTACAAGTCGTGTATTTATAAATGAGTTATTCCCAGATCGTGATTTAGTTCAAGGTCAGTTAGCTATAATTAACACATTAGATTTAGCTTATTATCCAGAAGAACGTGGGCCGTATAATTTTCAAACAACAGGTTTAGCTAACGACGGTAATACATTAACCAACCCTCAAGATTCTTGGGCAGGTATAACTAGACAATTAAGATCTTCCGATTTAGAACAATCTAACGTAGAGTATATCGAGTTTTGGTTGCAAGATCCTTTTCAAGGGAATCCAAATGCAGCAACAGCAGGTGGTAAATTAGTATTTAACCTAGGTAATATATCTGAAGATGTTATTAAAGATGGACGTAAATTATTTGAAAACGGACTACCAACAAATGGCGATATAACAACCTTGCCACAAACCGATTTTGGAACAGTTGTTCCATTAAATCAATCATTAATTTATGCTTTCGATTCTACTGGCGACGAACGAACAAACCAAGATGTTGGTTACGATGGTTATGATGACGATGATGAAAGACGCGTATTTGGAGAAAATTTTGGAGACGATCCTGCCAAAGATAATTACACGTATTTCTTAAATACAGATGGTGATATTTTTGAACGCTATAGAAGATTTAACGGTGTACAAGGTAATACACCAGAAACATTCTCAGACACACAACGCGCAGGAAATACACAGCCAGATGTAGAAGATATTAATCGTGATAACACGATGAATACCATAGACAGTTATTTCCAGTATGAATTAGATCTTAATAGAAATACGCTTCCAGCGGTAGACGATGTTAATGCTATTCAAGACAGTAATCCGTTACAGGAGTTTATAAACGATATTAGAGTGCAACCTAGAGAATTACCTAATGGAGACCGTGTAAATGTACGTTGGTATCAAATTAGAATACCTATAGATGTTCCTTTAGAACGTTTTGACGATAATACAGATCCTAGAAATATTCCGTATAAACGTTTTGGTGGTATTACAGATTTTAGGTCTATTCGCTTTGTAAGAATGTTTTTAAAAGACTTTCAACAAAACACTGTAATGCGTTTTGGTACTTTAGATCTTGTTAGAAGTGATTGGAGACGTTACAGACAAACTTTAGATGTTGATAATGACGATCCAGAAGATGATGATACCGATTTTTTTGTAGGCATAGTCGGGACTATAGAAAATCCAGAAAGTTATGTTATACCTCCAGGTATTGCACAAGAAGAATTATTAAACAACAATACCGTAATTAGGCAAAATGAACAATCGTTAGTTGTTAATGTCTGCGATTTAGAATCGCAAGATTCCAGAGGTGTGTTTAAAAATGTAAGTTTAGATATGCGTCAGTATAAACGTTTAAGAATGTTTATTCATGCCGAAGAAGAAAATAATGGTTTTATAGACGCTAGCGATAACGATCCTAATAGATCTTTGGTTGGTTTTGTGCGTATGGGTAACGATTTAACTCAGAATTACTATCAAATAGAACTGCCATTGCAAAAATCTGAACCAGGATCTAGAGACGCTAATGTAGTATGGCCAGAATTAAATCAAATTAATTTACCTTTAGATGTCTTAGGGCAAATAAAAGCAAGGGTTTTAGCTAACCCACCATTAACAAATGGCGAAGCTGCTTTTTACGACGTTGTAAATGGACAGGTAAGTGCCAATAATGTTAATCAATTCTCGCCTTATACACCTGGGCAACATCGTGTAGCAATAAAAGGTAATCCAAACTTTGGAGACATAAGAACCATTATGGTTGGTGTTAAAAATGCTGTTGCTGGAGACACACCAATATTATCGCCAGTATGCGCACAGGTATGGTTTAACGAACTTAGATTGTCTGGTTTAGATAACGAGGGCGGTTGGGCAGCTGTTTTAAGTGTAGATACTAATATTGCCGACTTTGCAAACATAAGCGCAACGGGTAGACGTAGTACTACTGGTTTTGGAACTATAGAACAAGGGCCTAGTCAACGTAGTTTAGAAGATGTTAAACAATACGATGTTGTAACGAATGTTAATTTAGGACAACTTTTACCAAAAAAGTGGGGTATACAGTTGCCTTTTAACTATGCACAAAGCGAGGAACTCGTAACTCCAAAATACGATCAGTTTTTTAAAGATTTAACTTTAAAATCTCGATTAGATGCGGCAGCAACAAGCGAAGATCGTGATGAAATTAAGGAGAATTCTGAAGATTATACAAAACGACAAAGTATTAACTTTATTGGTGTTAGAAAAACAAGAACAGGCGAAAAAGCACCTCGTTTTTACGATGTAGAAAACTTAACATTAAACTTCTCGCACAATAAACAAGAACATCGAGATTTTGAAATAGAAAATGCTTTAGACGAAACCGTTAGAGCAGGAGTAAATTATGCCTTTAATTTTAACCCAAAACCAATAGAGCCTTTCAAGAAAAACGACTCTATATTTAAAAGTAAGTATTGGAAAATTATAAAAGATTTTAATTTTAATCCATTACCAACAAGTTTTAGTGTTAATACCGATTTTAACAGACAATTTAATAAGCAGAAATTTAGAGAAATAGATTTAGGAGGCGATAATATTGGTATAGAAGAGTTGTTTAAAAGGAATTATACTTTCGATTTTCAATACAATATAAATTATAATTTAACAAAATCGTTACAGCTTAACTTTACAGCGGCTAATAATAATATTGTACGTAATTATTTTGTAGACAATATTGTTAATGGTGAACAAGACCCTACATTAGATGTTTGGGATGGCTTTTTTGATTTTGGAGACCCAAACAGACAAAATCAAGATTTAGGTTTAACCTATAAATTACCATTAAATAAAATACCAACACTTAGTTTTGTAGATGCTACTTACCAATACAGTGGTAATTTTCAATGGCAAAAAGGATCCGATTTATTTGGTGATTTAGCTTTTAACGGACAAACATTCGATTTAGGAAACACTATACAAAATGCAAATACGCATAATATTAATGCGACATTGGACATGAAAAAGTTCTATAAACATATAGGACTAGTAAAAAAACCTAAAAGAAACATACGCTCTAGAACTGTAGCAAAAACTAAGGCTGGAGAAAAATCTAAAAAAGCACCAAAAATTAAAAAAAGTAATCCTTTTTTAGATGCAGGTATAGATGCCTTGTCTAGTATAAAAAGAATCACTTTTAATTATTCTGAAAATAATGGTACTTTTTTACCTGGTTATTTACAAACACCTGGTTTTATAGGCACACTAAAACCTAGCTTAGGTTATACTTTTGGTAGCCAGCGCGATGTAAGAGACTTGGCAGCAAGACGTGGTTGGTTAACTGTTTTTCCAGAGTTTAATCAGCAATATACATCAACTCAAACCAAACAATTAGACATTGCTTTAAATTTACAGCCTGTTAGAACTTTAAAAATTGATGTTATTGCTAACAGAACAAATTTTGAAAACACAACAGAAAACTTTCAAGCGATAGATAATGATGGTGATGGTTTAAGTGATGTTTACAATCCTTTAACAACAAATACTTTTGGTAATTTTGGTATATCTACATTATTAATAAAAACAGCCTTTAGTAAAAGTGACGAAATTTCGTCGCAACCTTTTAATGCTTTTAGATCTAATAGATTGGTTGTGGCTAATAGACTTGCTCGAAAGTTTTATGGTAATACTTCTTTTGGGCGCGATGCAGACGGTTTTCCAGAAGGTTTTGGTAAAAATAGCCAAAGTGTATTAATACCTTCATTTTTGGCAGCTTACTCTGGTACAGATGAAAATAAAGTAAAAACGAGTCCGTTTAGAAATATACCTTTACCAAACTGGGATTTAAAATACACTGGATTTATGAAGTTCAAGTGGTTTAAAAAACGATTTAAACGTTTTTCATTAACCCACGGTTATAGATCTAGCTACACCATTAATCAATTTCAAACAAATTTAGATTTTACTGCAGGTAATCCTGATATTGCTTTTAACGATCCTAACCAGCAAGAAGCTCTAGATCAATCTAATAATTTTAAAAACGAAAGATTGTTTAGTAATATAAATTTATCTGAAATATTTAGTCCTTTAATTCGAGTAGATTTTGAGATGAAAAACTCAATTAAAGTTCTGGCAGAAATTCAAAAAGACAGAACCTTGTCTTTAAGTTTAGATAATAACTTATTAACCGAAATACAAGGTTACGAGTATATATTTGGTTTAGGTTATCGTATTAAAGATGTTAGAATTAAATCGCAATTAGCAGGCCCTAAAAAGCGAATAGTAAGCGATCTTAATATGAAAGCCGATATATCTATTAGAGATAATAAAACCATTATTAGATATCTAGATTTAGATAACGATCAAGTAACAACGGGGCAAACCATTTGGGGATTAAAGTATTCTGCCGATTACGCGTTTAGTAAAAACCTTATTGGAATATTTTATTTCGATTATTCTTTTGCAGAGTATGCCATATCTACAGCGTTTCCTCAAACAACGATTCGTTCTGGAATAACTTTACGTTATAACTTTGGAAATTAATTTGTAATAATTTAGCTTATATTTTGTCTAATAAATATATTTGCCAAAACTAATTATAATACAATACATAATGAATTTACCAGCAGAGTTAAAATATACTAAAGATCATGAGTGGGTAACTATAGACGGAGACATTGCCACTGTTGGAATTACAGATTTCGCACAAAGCGAATTAGGAGATATTGTTTACGTAGAGGTAGAGACTCTAGACGAAACCTTAGCAGCCGATGAAGTTTTTGGTACTGTAGAAGCTGTTAAAACCGTTTCAGATTTATTTTTACCATTATCTGGAGAAATAATCGAATTTAACGAGGCTTTAGAAGATGAGCCAGAAAGCGTTAATACAGACCCGTACGGTGCTGGTTGGATGATAAAAATAAAAATATCAAATCCATCAGAAATAGAAGCGCTTTTATCTGCAGATGCTTATAAAGCTTTAATTAGTGCTTAAGAATATTGTATTTGTTTTAAGCATACTATATACTTTTCTTTTATTATTACTTTGTTTAATATCATTAAACAATTTACCAAAAGTAAGTATATCCTATGCCGATAAAATATTTCATCTTATAGCTTACATTATTTTTACTTTATTGTGGTTTTTTTCTTTCTTTTTAAGGTTTAAAGTCAAAATTTACCGGTCAATAACAATATCTGTGCTGTTTGCAACACTGTTTGGTATATTTATTGAGGTGTTACAAGGGAGTTTAACAAGCACTCGATCGTTTGATTATTACGACGTATTGGCCAATACAACAGGAGTGATAATTGCAGCTATAATGTTAAAAGTATTAACAAAGAAGTATCAAAAAATATAATGACTTTCTTTTTTTGTAAAAAAAAAAAGTTATTTTAGCATACTTCTTAAAAAAACAAAGAATTATGGAACTTAAAAAAAACCCTAAAGCTAACGTAGGTAGAAACAGTTCGCTGTACTTTGCCATAGGTTTAGCTTTAATGTTGTTCTTTACCAATTATGCAATTAATTATAAGACTTATGATAAAGTTGCAGAAGTGGAAGAGTACAGCCTAGAGGTAGAAGAGGAAATTGAAGAAGAAATTCCAATTATCCAAAACTTATTGGCCCCGCCACCACCACCACCGCCGCCACCGCCGCCAGCACCAACAGAGGAAATTGAGATAGTTGAAGATGAGGCAGAAGTAATTGAAGATATTATAGAGACTACTGAAACAGATGAAGAAGAAGTTATTCCTGATGAAGTAGAAGATATAGAGGAAGTTGAAACAGTAGAAGCTGCTCCAGTAGAAGTACCTTTTTCGGTTATTGAAAATGTGCCTATATATCCTGGTTGTGAAAAAGGTAATAACGCCAAGAAGAAACAGTGTATGGCTCAAAAGATTTCTAAGTTTGTTAACAGGAAATTCGATAAAGAGCTAGCTCAAGACAATGACCTTACAGGAAGACAACGTGTAACGATTCTATTTAAAATAGATAAAACTGGTTCTGTAGTCGATGTTCAAGCACGTGCCAAGCATCCTGCATTAGTAGAAGAGGCAAAAAGAGTGATAAATTCTTTACCTAAAATGAAGCCAGGTAAGCAAAGAGGTAAAGCTGTAGCTGTACCTTATTCATTACCACTTGTTTTTTTAGTAGAATAGTAAAATTGAATAATATTAATTTAAAAGCCCATTGTTTAACAATGGGCTTTTTTTGTTTCTATGTTTTTTTACAAAGTCCAATTTATAGGTTTTAAATGTATCATACTAACTATTAATATTAATAACTTCTAATTTCAATACTAAAAGCATTGTTAAAAATGCTGTAATAGAGTATCTTTGCATTCCCTTTACTAGGATATCAAAAAATTAAAATTTTGAGCAATTTAAATTCTTCAGTAGTAGCACCATCTGTAATTTCCGATTTTAAAGAAATTACTAAAATGCGATTAGCATTAAGTGTTGTTTTTTCCTCTTTAGCAGGTTATTTGTTAGGTGTTGATGTTATCGATTTTAAAGTGTTAATTCTATTAGCTTTTGGAGGGTACTTTATGGTAGGAGCTTCTAATGCTTTTAACCAAATTATAGAAAAAGATTTAGACATTCTCATGCATAGAACAAAAAACAGGCCTATACCTTCTGGGCGTATGTCTGTTTTAACGGCATTTATAATTGCAACTGTATTTACAATTTTAGGTATTGTTATATTATATATTATTAACAAGCAAACAGCCATGTTTGGGGCTATTTCAATATTTTTATATACTTGTGTTTACACACCATTAAAAACAAAAACACCTATTGCTGTTTTTGTTGGAGCTATACCTGGAGCTATACCCTTTATGTTGGGTTGGGTTGCTGCTACCGATGATTTTGGTATTGAACCAGGAACTTTATTTGCTTTGCAGTTTTTTTGGCAGTTTCCACATTTTTGGGCTATTGGTTGGTTTTTGTATGAAGATTATAAAAGAGGCGGTTTTTTTATGTTGCCTACAGGAAAACAAGATAAAGGAACAGCTGTACAAACGATAATGTATACTATATGGACTGTTTTAGTGTCTATTGTACCAGTTTTTGGTTTTACAGGTAAATTACAACTTTCTGTTGTTGCTGCTGTAGTTGTCTTTGCTTTAGGATTAGGTATGTTGCATTATGCTATTCAATTATTTAAAAAAATGACAGAAAAAGCAGCAAGAACACTAATGCTAGCTAGTGTTTCTTACATTACGTTAGTTCAAATTGTTTATGTAATAGATAAATTTTTAAGATAATCATGGATTTAACTCAGGGAACTTTAGAAGAAAAAACGGGTAGAGCAAAAAAAATGATGCTGTGGTTTGGTATTATTTCTCTTATTATGTCGTTCGCAGGTTGGACAAGTGCTTTTGTTGTAAGTAGCTCTAGACCAGATTGGTTAAAGGACTTTAGATTACCTAACGCGTTTATTGTTAGCACACTTATTATAATAGTAAGCAGTATAGCCTTTGTTTTAGCTAAAAAAGCTTTAAAAGCGGGACATAGAAAACAAACTGCCATTTGGTTGTTAATAACACTTGTTTTAGGAGTAGCTTTCGTTATTGGCCAATTTGTTGGTTTTGGTCAAATTATAGATGCAGGTTACAATTTTACTGGCCCAACTAGTAATGTAACGATGTCTTACATTTACCTTATTGCTTTGGTGCATATTCTTCATGTTATAGTTGGTCTTGTTTGTTTGCTGGTTGTAATTTATAATCATTTTAAACAAAAATACACAGCATCTAATATGCTTGGACTAGAATTGGCAGCAACATTTTGGCACTTTATAGATATACTGTGGGTTTATCTGTTTTTGTTCCTTTATTTTGTGAGGTAGTAACCGTATAATATAAATAGGAATAGCTAGGTATCCTTTTAAACATAAGCGAATGTCTTTAAAATTTATTCGTTGTAGTTTCTTTAGATAAATAAATTGATTATTTTTGTAAAATATTTTTTAAATAATAAGCATTATATATGAGCACAGCAGTAGCAAATACTGGAACAGAAGGTAAAACTTGGGATGGTGGCAATGAGCCATTAAGAGCAAGTTATGGTAAAATGATGATGTGGTTTTTCATTCTTTCTGATGCCTTAACATTTACAGGTTTTTTAGCAGCCTATGGATTTTCAAGATTTAAATTTATAGACGCTTGGCCTATAGCCGACGAGGTGTTTACACACGTACCGTTTTTTCATGGTAATTATCCAATGATATACGTTGCTATCATGACCTTCATATTAATTATGTCTTCTGTAACTATGGTGTTAGCCGTAGATGCTGGTCATCACTTAAACAAGTCCAAAGTAACCATATATATGTTTTTAACTATTATTGGTGGTATTATATTTGTTGGTTCTCAAGCTTGGGAATGGAACACTTTTATTAAAGGGGACTTTGGAGCTGTGCAAACAAAAGGTGGTAATATATTACAGTTTGTAGATACACATGGTAACCGTGTTGCTATTCGCGATTTTGCAACTAAAAACCCGCATAACGAAAGAGTACAACACGAACGTAAAAACGGTCTGTGGTTTGTTAGCGAAGGTAGTTTACCAGAATACAGTGTTGAAGATGTTGTTAAAGGTTTAGAATCTCATAAAGACGTTTTAGTAAGAACACAGCTTATTAACGAGCATGGACACAAGACAGTATTAACTCGAGAAGAGTCTTTAAAGCAAATTAAAACAAACGGTAAGTTAGTTGTTCATGGTGCTAACCTTAAAGTTAATGAATATGGGTCTTCTTTATTCGCAGATTTCTTTTTCTTTATTACAGGTTTTCATGGTTTTCACGTAATTTCTGGTATTGTTTTAAACATTATAATATTCTTTAACGTTATTGTAGGTACTTACGAGAGACGCAAAAGTTATGAAATGGTAGAGAAAGTTGGATTATACTGGCACTTTATAGATTTAGTTTGGGTATTTGTTTTTACATTCTTTTACCTGGTTTAATAAAAAAATAGTTTCAATTTCTTTTAAAGAAATATAAATAGCATTAAAATGGCACACGAACATAAATTAGCAATATTTAGAGGATTATTAAAGTTTAAAAGCAATACTCAAAAAATATGGGGTGTTTTAATCTTTCTTAGTTTAGTAACAGCAGTAGAGGTATTATTAGGTATATTTAAACCAGAAAGCTTAAATGCTAAGGTTTTTGGTATGAAATTACTAAACTGGATATTTATAATATTAACCATAGTAAAAGCATACTATATTGCATGGGATTTTATGCACTTACGTGACGAAAAATCTGGATTAAGACGTGCTATAGTTTGGACAGGTATTTTCCTAATGGCATACATTGTATTTATCCTTTTACAAGAAGGTGGTTACGTTTTTAATGTATACGATAAAGGGTATATAAAAAGAGATTTTTAATTAAAATCTATTATTTAAATAAATAAAAAAAGACGGTTTTTAGACCGTCTTTTTTTATTTTTGCATAATACAAAAAACACAATAAAATGGATTATAAAAAAGTTAGTCGCTATGTGGTTTTAGGAATTTTATTTTTTCTTCCCGTTACTTTTTTATTGTTTTTATATCCAGCAACACATAACTATACCCCTTTAGATATTGTTAACGAATCTGTTTTAGATATTAACAATTTTACAGCTACTAGTAACGAGACTGTCCAATTTAAAGATCATATAACAGTTCTAGGTTTTTTTGGCAAAAACCCTATGAGTAAAGCTACCACGGCTTCTAATTTAAAAGAATTGGTTTATGACAACTTTACAGGGTTTAAAAAATTTCAAATCGTAATTTTAATGCCAGAAGGCACAGAAGACGTTGTTAAACTACTTAGGCAAGAAATTAGTTCTTATCAAGGGCTTAAATTTTGGCATTTTGTATATGTTAAGCCTCAAGTTATTAAGCAAATTTTTTCTAGCTTAAAAAGCGATGCTAAGCTCTCTACAGATTTTTCTACAGATCATGTTTACATCATAGACAAAGATCTTAATCAGCGTGGGCGCTTAGATGATAGGACAGATAACGAATTAGAAAAAAACAAGCCTGTTTATGGTTTAAACTCTTTTAATTGCATAGAAGTCGCTCAAATAAAAAATAAAATGAGCGAGGACATGCGTATTTTGTTTACAGAATATAGACAGAAACGTAAAGGCGAGTTTAACTCGGACACCAGGCGTGCAGGTGATTTAAAAAATAGCAATGAAAAAAAATAATTATTCTTACATAGGTATTGCTTTTATTATATTAGTTTTTGGTATTTATTTTATACCAAGAATCGTAGATCGTATTTCTAATAAAGATGTTACAAGAAATGAAAGTCGTTCTAATTTAAAAGATGATAAAACTAATACCCCGTCTAATCTTGCGTATATAGAAATAAACGGTAGTCCTAAAAAAGTGCCCGAATTTGCTTTTACAAATCAAAATGGTCTCACTATTACCAATAAAGACTACTTGGGTAAAGTTTATGTTTTAGAGTTTTTCTTTACAACATGTCCAACCATTTGCCCACGTATGAGTGCGAACTTGGTTAACATTCAAAATGTTTTTAAAGATTTTAAAAACTTTGGTGTAGCATCGTTTACCATAAATCCAGCTTACGACACGCCCGAAGTTCTAAAAGCTTATGCAGAGCACTATAAAATAACTAATCCTAATTGGCATTTTTTAACAGGAAATAAAGAAGCTATTTATAAATTATCTAACGAAGGTTTTAATTTATACACCGCAGAAGAAGAAAGTGTCGCAGGGGGCTTCGAGCATTCTGGTAATTTTGCTTTAATAGATAAAAAAGGGTTTATTCGTTCTAGAACCGATGCTTACGGCAATCCAATTATATATTACAGAGGTATTGTTTCTCAAGAAGAAAAAGTAGACGAGGATGGTGTACAAGAAGAGATTTCTAATTTAAAAGAAGATATTTTAAAATTATTAAACGAATAACAGCATTATATTTTTTAAAATTGATTAATACATGTTTTATGACTAACAATAACCAAACACTAGACGACAAAAAGTACAATAAATTAATAGTTGTATTATCTGTTATTATTCCTGTAGCCGTTGCTATCCTTTTTGGTGTAAAAATAGATCTAAAATTACCTGTTTTCCTCCCTCCTATTTATGCCGGTATTAATGCTGTTACAGCCTTAGTTTTAGTACTTGCTGTAATACAAATAAAAAAAGGTAACA
>CALHCQ010000007.1 GCA_937936645.1 uncultured Algibacter sp. | reverse complement strand
TTTAAAAACAATTAATGATACGTTTTAAATATTTTTGAAGCTTCGTTATAAGCGCTTTCAAAAGTTATAGATTGTAACGGATTGTTTTTTTGCTGTGTCAAGTAAGATAATATTTTTTCTGTGGGCATATTACCTGTAAGCGCGTCTTTGGCCATAGGGCAACCTCCAAAACCTTGAATTGCTCCATCAAAACGGGTGCAACCAGAATGATATGCTGCATCTATTTTTTCAAACCATAAAGCAGGCGTTGTATGTAAATGCGCCCCAAATTCTATATTAGGATAGGCAGGAATTAAATTAGAAAATAAATAGTTTATAGTTTTAGGCGTAGAGCTACCAATGGTATCGCTAAGCGATAAAATTTGCACGCCAAACTTAGCCAATGTTTCGGTCCATTGTGCCACAATATCTACACTCCATGGATCGCCATAAGGATTACCAAAACCCATAGAAATATAAACGACAAGGGTTTTATTATGTTTTGCGCATAATGCTAATATATCTTGTAAAACACCAATAGATTGCGCTATGGTTTTATGCGTGTTACGCATTTGGAAATTCTCGGATATAGAAAACGGATAACCTAAATAATCTATATTATCATGTTTACAAGCATCTTGGGCGCCTCTTAAATTAGGCACTATAGTTAGTAGTTTACTTTTGGTGTTCGATAAATCTAACTGAGATAATACAGTAGCAGTGTCTACCATTTGTGGTATTGCCTTTGGAGAAACAAAGCTACCAACATCTATAGTATCAAAACCAACACGAAGTAAAGATTGTATATATTGTACTTTTTTTTGTGTTGGTATAAATTGTTTAATGCCTTGCATGGCATCCCTTGGGCACTCTACAATTTTTATTTTATGCTGCATGACTTTTGTTAAACTTAGCGTTTATGCTTATTGGCGTAGCCTAAAATAAGTATTTTAAACAACCAAAAAGCTATTTGAAATTATAAAAACACAAACAAAATGCCAATTAAAAAGCATCGTTAATCCTAAGCTCTATTTTTTAAGACCGCCTTATTTATGTTTTTAATTAAGCGAGGCCCTTCGTAAATAAAGCCGGTGTAAATTTGTACTAAATCTGCTCCTGCATTAATTTTTTCTAACGCATCGTTAGCAGAGTGCACACCACCTACCCCAATTATAGGAAAGGCTTTATTACTTTTATCGGCAAGATATTTAATGACTTTGGTACTTTTATCTTTAACCGGTTGCCCACTTAAACCTCCATTACCTATGGCATCTAGTTGTGTTTTTGGCGCTTTTAAACCGCTACGATCTGTAGATGTGTTACTTGCTATGACACCATCTAGATTGGTTTGTAAAACTAAATCTACAATTTCGTCTAATTGAAGCGCATTTAAATCTGGAGCAATTTTTAACAAAATAGGCTTTTGCTTATCAAAATTAGTGTTTGCTTTTTGTACCGTTTCTATAAGCTCTAGCAAATAATCTTTATCGTTTAATTTAGCATGACTACCTACATTTGGACAACTTACATTAAGCACAAAATAATCTACATAAGGGTGTAAAGCATTAAAACACGTTAAATAATCTTTAGTATACCCATCTGGACTGGTATTGGTGTTTTTTCCAATATTACCGCCAATGATAAGCTGACCTTTATTATGTTTTAATTGCTCTATAGCAACTTGAACACCTTCGTTATTAAAACCCATTCGGTTAATAATACCTTGGTCGTCTTTTAAACGAAATAAACGTTTTTTAGGATTTCCTGCTTGCCCTTTGGGTGTTACTGTTCCTATTTCTATAAATCCGAATCCAAAATTAGCTAATTCATTAAAAAGCACGGCATTTTTATCAAAACCAGCAGCTAAACCCACAGGGTTTTTAAATTTTAAACCAAATAAATTACGCTCTAAGCGAGGGTCGTTTAATTGATACAAGCTTCTTATTATAGAAGAAACTCCAGGTATTTTTGAAGTTATTCTAATTAATGAAAATGTGAAATAATGAACTTTTTCTGGATCGAAAAGAAAGAAAATTGGACGAAGTAGTAACTTATACATTATAGATAATTTATGCAAAAATACTCCTTATTAAAAAATACACAATGTAAAAACAAAAATATATAAACATAATTATCAATAATTATTTAAAACACAAATAATAAACAAATCGCTAAGCTTTGTAAAGCATAAATTAGTTATAAATTGTATTTTAGAGTTTATTAAAATAAAAACAAGCAACACCTCTCTAAATAAATTAACACCACATGATTTTAAAAGAAGATATTATAAAGCGTTTTATAAGTTATGTAACCATAGACACAGAATCTGACCCAAACTCGGACACCACACCAAGCACGGTAAGCCAATGGGATTTAGCAAACCTACTTGTAGAAGAACTTAAAGCTATTGGCATGCATGATGTAAGTATAGACGACAATGCTTACGTTATGGCAACCTTACCCAGTAATGTAAACCATGAAGTTCCTACTATAGGCTTTATTTCTCATTTCGATACCTCGCCAGATTTTACAGGAGCTCAGGTAAAACCTCAAATTATAGAAAATTATAACGGCAAAGACATTGTATTAAACAAAAAAGAAAACATCATTTTATCGCCTAATTATTTTGATGATTTATTACAATACAAAGGACAAACATTAATTACAACCGACGGAACAACTCTTCTTGGCTCAGATGATAAAGCGGGTATTTGCGAAATAATATCTGCCATGGAATACCTAATTAATAATCCAGAAATAAAGCACGGCACGATAAGGGTCGGTTTTACTCCAGATGAAGAAATAGGTAGAGGCGCTCATAAATTTGATGTTAAAAAATTTGGTGCAAAATGGGCTTATACCATGGATGGAAGTCAAATAGGCGAACTAGAATACGAAAATTTTAATGCTGCTAGTGCTCGTGTAAAAATAAAAGGTAAAATTGTGCACCCTGGTTATGCCAAAGGTAAAATGATAAACGCGATGCTTATTGCTAATGAATTTATTAGCGGTTTACCACCAAAAGAAGTACCAGAACAAACCTCTGGCTACGAAGGTTTTTTTCATTTACATACTTTAAAAGGTCGTGTAGAAGAAGCGCAACTAGAGTATATTATTCGTGATCATGACAAATTACGCTTCGAAGAACGAAAAACGCAAATTGTAGACCTAGCAAAAACCCTAAACAATAAATACGGGCAAGATAACATTAAGGTTACTGTTAAAGACCAGTACTATAATATGAAGGAAAAAGTGGAACCTGTAATGCATATTGTAGATATTGCAGAAGAAGCCATGAAAGCCTTAAACATAACACCACTAATAAAAGCAATACGCGGTGGTACCGATGGGTCACAATTAAGTTACATGGGCCTACCTTGCCCTAATATTTTTGCTGGCGGCCATAATTTTCATGGGCGTTACGAATACGTTCCTGTAGAGAGCATGATAAAAGCCACTGCCGTAATTTGTAAGATTGCAGAATTAACAGCTACTAAACATCAAAATAAATTATAATGAAGATAAATAATATATTAGAAAGCATTGGCAACACACCTGTTGTTAAATTAAACAAACTTTTTCCTGAGGCTAATGTTTGGATGAAACTAGAAAAAGCAAATCCTGGCGGAAGTATAAAAGATAGAATTGCATTATCTATGATAGAAGATGCCGAAAAAAAGAATTTACTTAATAAAGACACCGAAATTATAGAACCTACTTCAGGTAATACAGGTGTTGGCTTAGCTATGGTTGCAGCTATAAAAAACTATAAAGTAACTCTAGTTATGCCAGAATCTATGTCTGTAGAAAGACGTGCTTTAATGGCTGCATATGGTGCTCATTTAGTATTAACTCCTAAAGAAGAAGGTTTAGGTGGCGCTATTGCCAAAGCAAACGATATGTTTAGTAAAACAAAAAATGCTTGGATGCCTTCGCAGTTTACAAATCCTGCAAACCCTGAAATACACCGTAGTACAACCGCACTAGAAATTATAGAAGATTTTCCTAACGGATTAGATTACGTAATTACCGGTGTTGGCACTGGCGGTCATATTACAGGTATGGCCGATGTACTAAAAAAACAATATAGCAATTTAAAAGTATTAGCTGTAGAGCCAGACGCATCTGCTATTATATCTGGAAGCGCTCCTGGCCCTCACCCACTTCAAGGTATAGGCCCAGGGTTTATTCCTGAGGTATTTAATACTAAAATAATAGATGGTGCTGTAAGAGTAACAAAAGAAGAAGCTTTTGCAGAGGTAAAAAAGATAGCTAAAACCGAAGGTATACTTGTGGGTATTTCTACAGGGGCATCTTTAGCAGCTGTTCGTAAAAAATTAGATGGCATAGACAGTAAAGCAACCATACTTACCATGAATTATGATACTGGAGAACGCTACATATCTGTAGAAGGCTTATTATCTTAAAAAATCCTTTTTCTACAAAAAATGGCAGTATCTCATAAACTGTGTAAGTTTTAAAAATCTCAGGTTAAAATTAATCTGAGATTTTTTTATTTATTAATTTTAAATTTTACACACTTATGAAACCAGAAGATTTATTAAACGAAGACTTTTTAAAGCAATTCAAG
>CALHCQ010000006.1 GCA_937936645.1 uncultured Algibacter sp. | reverse complement strand
CTTTTAGAGCGACACCTAATAACAACAAGGTATTAAGATCTACAAGCCCAAAAACAATTAAATACAAAAGCAGTACAATAAACAGAAGGACAACGTCTAACAACCGAATAGCTTTAAACACGAGTAGAAGAAGGTAATTTATATTAAAATAAAACAAACAATCTAGTTAACTACATATTAGTTAGCTAGATTTTTTTTGCTGTAATGTTAGTTTAGCTTAAGGTATTTTTTGACCGCTTTAGTAATATCTTCAGAAAAGTTAAATTTATAAACCAATATAGCATAAAACAGAGTCACTATTGTAGATTTTATTGAGATGTTTATAATAGGATGAAAAGGAAACTCCCAAAAATAAAAACAAACACTAAATAAAAATATAACCGCTGCTATTTGCAATGTTTTTATAGTAAAAGGCCATATTTTAAATTTTCTATAAACAAAATATAGTTTTAAAGTATTGTATAAAAATATAGCCAAGCACGTAGCCATACCTGCTCCATTTATACCAAATAAGGGAATAAATTTAACATTTAAAAGAACCATTAATACAACTAATACAACGCCCAATACTAGCACAAACCTATAATAGTCACTATTAAATAATATGGCATTATTACTACCTAAAAGCGCGTCGTAAAGTTTTGCCAAACTAATAACTATTACGACTAGTAAACCACCACTAAAGGCGCTTGGTATAATATGATATAATTGATTAATATTTAGTATGATTAATAAAAAAATTAATCCGCTAACAATAAATAAATTTATAGAGCTCTGCTTGTACAGTGTATTTAACGCTTTATAATCTTTATTATTAAGATGCTGTGCCGACAAAGGCATGAGTATTTGATGCATAGACCGTTGTGGTACTGCTATAACAGCAGCTATAAAAATAGCCACATTATAATATGCTATTTTTTCTATAGCCACATAATAACCAAGCATAACTTTATCGATATCTAAAAGTATGGTAGCTATAGATCCGGCAATTATAATTAAACTAGCGTACTTTAAAATAGGTATTATACTATCGATTTTAGAAAACACTAAACGTGGCTGACTTATTTTAAAGGCATACACACACATAACAACCATTCTTAAAGCGTAAACACCTACTAAGCTAAACATAAATTGACTAACATCTAGTATCTTAAAATACACCGAAAAAAGAAGTAGCATGACCCCTATTCTATGAAAAACCTCTTTCATAAAATTACCAAATACCGTTTGCATATGTACCTTTGCCCAAGCATAAAACACCTCGAAATAAGATAAAGAAATAGCAACAACAACAGTATGCCACAAATAAGGTTTTATAGCATCGTTTTTTTGAGATAAAAACGTACTTATACTATCGTAACCAAAATAAGTTACTCCAATTATTGGTATAATAACTATTAGGGGTAAAAACAACATACAAGTTAAAAAACTGTTTAAAGAAGCTTCTGTTTTAAAACTAGAATAAAATTTAACCAGAGTATTATGGGCTCCAAAAGCAACTAAAGGCATAACTACAAATGCTAAAGACAGCATATACCCTACTAAACCATAATAAGAATCGCTTAAAAATTTAGTGTATAAAAAAAGCGTATTTATAGCTCCTATAAAAAAACCTAAATAAGTAGATATAATATTTTTTAACGATTGTGTAGCAACAATACCCATTATATTAATTCAGATAAAGATTTAGTTAATTCGAGTCTATGATATTTAGAAATATTTACAGGGGTTACTTCTAATGTATCAGTCTTATAGGTATTATATAAACTTAAAATATGCGCTTTTAATAGCTTATAGTTGTTATAAGAAAAGTAATTTCCGGTTTGGGTGTCTTTTATTATTTTCTCGACATCGGAAGCTGGCGGACCTAAAGCGATTATAGGCCTTGTGGATTTTATGTATTCAAATAGTTTACCTGGTATAATACATCTTGTATCTATAGAATCTATCTCTATAAGTAATAATACTTGAGCTTCTTTTTGGTAGGTAATACATTTATCGTGATTAACATAACCAACATGATCTACATATTCGTTTAAGTGATACGATTGTAAAGACAACAAAATACTAGGACTTACTGCACCCACGAATCTTAACACAAAATCTTGAGCAAAGGATTCGTTTTCTTTAGTTAAATCTTTTAAAACCTGCCACAAAATTTCTGGATTTCTTTTAGACAGTAATGAACCTATGTGTACCAAAGAAAATGAAGTATTAATAACAGGTTTTACAGCAACAAAATCATCATCATAACCATTAGTAATAACAGCTATAGGTTTGGTTGTTAAATTTTTAAATTCACTTTTAGTAACGTGACTTGTTACTATAATTTGATCGGCTTTATTAAGCACCTCTTTTTCTAAATGCTTATGTTTTTGTTCAGATTTTTTTGTTAATTTTAATTCTTTATGGTAGCCAATGGTTGTCCAAGGGTCTCTAAAATCTGCTATCCATTTTATATTAAATTGCTTTTTTATATGTAAACCTATTAAATGTAAACTATGTGGGGGCCCTGTGGTTATTAAAGTCTCTATATTTTCGGTTTCTAGCAATTTAGTTATGGTTTTAACCGATGGCTTTACCCAATTTTTTCTTGCATCGGGTATAAAAAAGTTTCCGCGAACGTAGAGCATTAATTTTTCTATACTAGATTGGCTTTTTTTATCGGTTATAATACCTTTACTAATGTTTTTAGATGATTTTTTAGACAACAAAGCAGCTAGTTTATAAGGCTCGCTTATAGGTTGTTTAATAACCCTTGTGTCTTTAGGTACTTCTCTAACTAAACTAGGATCTTTTAAAGGGTAATTGGCATTATCTGGAACAAAAACAATAGGCTCTACGTTATACTTTGGTAAATATTTTACAAATTTTAACCAACGTTGTACACCTGGCCCTCCTGCTGGTGGCCAATAATAAGCTACAATAAGCACTTTTTTGCCCATAATACAACACCTATTAAATTTAAATTATAGACTAATAAACACAGTCTATTTTAATGTTTTTTTAAACTCGAAAAATAGCCCTAAAATGAGTAACACCACAAATAACATAGAGCTTGCAAGGGCAATTTTACTTCCTGTTTTAACAACATCTGGATCGAACTTAAACTCTATAATATGTTTACCAGCTGGTATTTCCATACCTCTTAATGTGTAATTTACACGTATATGCGATGCTGGTTGTCCGTCTATTAAAGTTTTCCAGCCATGGTTATAAAATATTTCAGAAAAAACAGCAAATCCTTTATTTCTATTCTCCGATTCGTATTTTAAATAATTAGGCTTAGCTATCTTTAAATGTATTTGTGCTAAAGTATCTAAAACAAAAGATGTTTGGATAGCCTGATTACCGCTATAAACAGCAACTTCTTTATTTTTTAAAGTATCTAAAGCTTTAATTTCTGCATTAGCAGTAATAACTTTTTGCAACGTTTTTACAAACCATGCATTACCGTTAGCTTCTGGGTTTGTATACGGGAATATGCCTTGTTCTTTATCTTTTGCTACAATATATTTTGTATTAAGCATGTTTAATACATTAATGTTGTTTTTTGCAACATAAAAATCAAACAATTCACGATAACGCTTTAATTCTGCTGCATTATATCCGTTTAAAGAATTGTGGAAATACGATGGTTTAGAACGTCCAGATACCATATCAAAAACCCTATAATGCGTTGTATCTTGTAATATAAAAGCATCGGCTTTATTCGCCTTAAAAGGTGCGTCTACTTGCTTAGCGTTAACAAAATCGTCATTATTAACATAACGTTTTCCTACGCCAACTAAATCTATAAGTATAAGTAGCCCTAATCCTAAAACAACTATGTTTTTACTAATTTTATCTTTTAAGTATACAAAAAGTAAAATTGCAGCAAGTATAACTAAAGCTAAAGTTCGCAGTGTATCGGTTGTAAAAATAGCCATTCTATCTGCTTGTACAGCTTTAATAAATTCTGGACCATAATTTTGACTGTAAAAATTATCGTTTACACCTTCAAAATTTAAAAAAGGTTTTATAATTAAAAATAAAATAGCTAAACCAGCAGTTACAGCCGTTGCTAACTTAAGAGGTTTTATATAAAATAATTTATCATTTGTAGTTTTCAATATTTTAGACAAACCAAAAATAGCTAGTATGGGTATACAAAGCTCTAAAATAACTTGTATAGAACTCACTGCTCTAAATTTATTATAAAGCGGTACATAGTCTATAAAAAAATTAGTTAGACTATTAAAATTTTTACCATAAGACAATAATAAAGACATTATAACGGCACTGGTAATCCACCATTTTAGCCTTCCTTGTACCACAAACAAACCTAATACAAACAAAAATATAACAACAGCTCCAATATATGCAGGAGCCTCTACAATGGGTTGATCTCCCCAATACATCGGGGCGTGTTTAGACTCTTCTGTGGCTTGCGCTGTAGTAGCTCCTAATTTTCTAAAAGCATTATAAGTATTAGAGTCTTTACCAACATTCTCGCCGTTACCACCTCCCATAAATCGTGGTACAAACAAATTAAAGGTCTCTAAAATACCATAACTAAATTGCGTTATATAAGCTTTATCTAAACCATTTGTTGGTTCTTTTGGCGAACCATCGGCATTAATTGTTAGTTCACTTTTACCACGTGTACTGTACTTAACATACTGTTTGGTTGCTAATATACTTGTGGCATTTAAAGCTATAGACAAACCTACGGCTAGTATTAAAACACCAATGGTTTTAAAGTATGATTTTAAATTTTTATTGTTGTAAGCATCAATAAAATAAACAATACCTAAAACAACAACCAACAACAACAAATAATAGGTCATTTGAAAATGGTTTGCGACCAACTCGAGCCCCATGGCTACAACAGTTAACAAAAACCCTGTTATATATTTTTTTTGAAAGGTTAAAATAATACCACTTAACACCAAAGGCATATAGGCTATAGCATGCGCTTTACTGTTATGCCCTACGCCTAATATAATTATTAAATAAGTAGAAAAACCAAAGGCTATGGCGCCTAAAGCAGCTAGTTTATAATCTAATTTTAATGTTAATAAAACAATGTAAAACCCTAATAGATATAAAAACAAATAATCGGCAGGTCTAGGTAAAAAACGTAAACTTAAATCTAATTTTTTTATGTAATTATGGGGGTATCTAGCTCCTAATTGGTATGTAGGCATACCTGCAAAAGCTCCATTTGTCCAATAGGTTTCTTCTCCGGTGTTGGCTTTAAAGTCCTTTTGTTGTTTAGACATGCCAATGTATTGCTTAATATCACTTTGAAAAATTTTTTTCCCTTTTAAAACAGGGCTAAAATAAGCTAATGCGAGTACTACAAACCCTAGTATAACAAGAAAATGTGGTACTATTTTTTTTATATTAAGCTGCATGATGTGTTTTTAATAAAAGTGACTCATTTTAATCAATTTCCTCGTAATCTATATAATCGCCAACATTCTTGTTAGAATTTTTTGTATTGGGCATCTTATCTATAGTTACTTCACCTTCTTTTTGGGTTTGAGTATTTTGTTTATTTTGAAACCCACCAAACTGACTACCAAATTTTTGTTCTACTTTTTTGGCGAAAAATTTCATTATTAGAGGTGCAAATAGTCGAGATAAAATTTTTACTCCAAAATATATTAAACCTATAATTAGTATGGTTCTAAACAAACCAACAACGCTTGCGTACTGTAGCATGAAAAATATTTTTAACAAAAATACAATTCTATCTATTTAAAAAACGTTCAATAATGATAAAAAAAATATAAAATATCTATATTTGATTCAGGTTATACGTATCTAACTGTATAGCCTTTATTATTTTTAACGCAATAAATAATTAAAACATTATCATGACATTTATTAAAAGAATACTATTAACACTAATACCATTAATTGGATTATCTAGTTATGCACAATATACAGACGTTATTAACTCTAACCGCCCAGGGGCTTCTAGAAGTGCTTATTCTGTAGGTAGAAATGTTGTACAATTTGAGGCTGGGCCATTTAGTGTTAATGAAGAACGCGTACCTGCGCCCCAAACAGAGGCAAAAGGTTTTGGAATTGATTTTGCTGTGAGATACGGATTATTATGGGAGCAATTAGAATTAAATATAGAAGGAAATTATCAAAACGATACTTTTACGCGTATTAGCGAAGGTTTATCTAGCGAAGAAAAAAGGTCTAATTTTAGAACGTTGGCCTTTGGTGCAAAATATTTAGTTTTCGACCCTTATAAAAACTCAGAAAAAGAAAAACCAAATCTATACAGCTGGAACGCTAACCATAGCTTTAGGTGGCGTTCGCTTTTACCCGCTGTATCTGCATATGTAGGGGCACACTTCGACTCTAAAGACAATCCGTTTACGGCACAAGGTATAGAGGGTATTAGCCCACGCGTTATTATTGCTACTCAAAATAACTTTTCTAACGGTTGGGTATTTGTTACTAATTTTATTTTAGATAGAATAGGAACCGAACAATCTGATTTTACATATATTTTGACATTAACACACGGTTTTGGAGAAAAATGGGTTGCTTTTGGTGAAACTCAAGGTATTAGAAGTGATTTTTATGCCGACAACCTTTTTAGAGTTGGTGGGGCTTACCTACTGTCTAAAGATTTTCAATTAGATACTGCAGTAACCTTTAATACTAAAGATACACCAACAGTATTAAGTTTTAATTTCGGAATGTCTTACCGCTTAGATTATCACAAAGACAAAGAAAAAGAAGAGAAAATAGATAACGGTAATAAATTAAAAGGAAAAAAGAGAAACAAAAAGAATAAAAGCAAAAAACGTAAAAAAGGCGAACCTGAAGAAGAGAAAACAAAACACAAAAAAACGGATATTGATTTTTAAGCCCCTTTAAATTTATCCTTATTATTTTTATATGATTGAAATAAAAGAAGTAAAAACAAAAAAAGATTTAAAAGCTTTTGTAAAATTTCCCTTCGAGCTTTACAAAAATTCGCCTTATTGGACACCACCTATAATTAGTCAGGAAATAAAGAATTTTGACAAAAAAGAAAATCCTGTTTTTCAAGATGCCGATGCTCAACTTTTTTTAGCGTACAAAAACAAAAAAATTGTTGGTCGTGTTGCAGCCATTATAAATAATATTGAAATTAAAAACCAAAATGTTAAGAAAATGCGTTTTGGTTGGTTCGATTTTATAGATGATCTAGAGGTATCTAAAATATTACTAGATAAAGTAGCAAAAATTGGAAAATCTAATAACTTAGAATTCTTAGAAGGCCCTGTTGGTTTCTCTAACCTAGATAAAGTTGGTATCATTACAGAAGGGTTTAACAACTTAGCACCTATGGTGACTTGGTACAACCACGAATATTACATAAAACATTACAAAACAGCAGGTTTTACGGTAGAAAAATCATACTCAGAAAGTGTATTTCCTTTTAGCAATGTTAAACCTGAATTTTTTAAAAAAGCACAAGAACTTATAAAAAGACGCTATCGCTTAAAAGCATTAAAGTTTACCAAAACAAGTGAGGTTATGCCTTATGTAGACCAAATGTTCGATTTATTTAACGAAAGTTACGCTTCTTTATCATCTTTTGTACCTATAAACGATATACAAAAACAGTATTTTAAAAAGAAGTTTATTAGTTTTATAAATCCAGAGTATATAAAGTTTATAACAGACAAAGAAGATAAACTAGTAGGCTTTGCCATAGTAATGCCTGCTTTTTCTAAAGCATTAAAAAAGGTTAATGGTAAACTTTTTCCTTTTGGATTTAGACATATTTTAAATGCCAAGAAAAACAGTAAGGATGTTATTTTTTATTTAATAGGAATACATCCTAGTTACCAAAATAAAGGTGTACACGCTGTTATATTTAACGAATACTACGAAACTTTTAAAGAAAAAAACATTGAAACATGTTATAGAACTCCAGAGCTAGAAGACAATCATGCCATACATCAAATATGGAAACATTTTGATCCAAAAGTTTACAGGAAAAGAAAAACCTTTAGAAAAGATTTATAATACCTTAAACAAAAAAAGTCCAAATTGGTTAAACCAATTTGGACTTTTTATATTAATCTAACTTTATATTAAGACTCTCCCATGGCAGCCATAACAGATGCCGATAATCTTTTATAAGTTCCATTTTCTAAACGTTCTCTAATAGCTTCAAAAGCAGCTAAAGTCTCTTCCACATCTTGTAATGTGTGCGACGATGTTGGTATTAATCTTAATAAAATTAATCCTTTTGGTATTACTGGATACACTACAATAGAACAGAAAATACCATGATTTTCTCTTAAATCTCTAACAAGTGCCATAGCCTCTGGAATACTACCTTTTAAATACACTGGCGTTACACAACTTTGTGTGGTACCAATATCAAATCCGCGTTCTTTTAAACCAGACTGTAAAGCATTTACATTCTCCCATAACTTTGCTTTTAGTTCTGGCATCGTTTTAAGCATCTCTAAACGCTTAAGTGCACCAACAACTAGTTGCATTTGCAGTGATTTAGCAAACATTTGAGATCTTAAATTGTATTTTAAATAATCTATAATCTCCTTATCTCCAGCTATAAAAGCACCTGTACTTGCTAAAGATTTTGCAAAGGTTGCAAAGTAAACGTCAATATCATCTTGAACACCTTGCTCTTCTCCTGCTCCTGCTCCTGTAGCGCCTAAAGTTCCAAAACCATGAGCATCATCTACAAAAAGTCTAAAATTAAACTTCTTTTTTAATGTTACAATTTCTTTTAATCGCCCTTGTTCACCACGCATACCAAAAACACCTTCGGATATTACTAAAATACCACCACCAGTTTGCTCGGCCATTTTTGTTGCACGCTCTAAGTTTTTTTCTAAACTTTCTACGTCGTTATGCTTATAAGTAAAACGTTTACCCATATGTAAACGTACCCCATCTATTATGCACGCATGAGCATCTACATCGTAAACAATAATATCGTCTTTAGATACTAGCGCGTCTATTGTAGACACCATACCTTGATAACCAAAATTTAAAAGGTAAGCAGCTTCTTTACTAACAAAAGATGCTAGTTCGTTTTGAAGTTGTTCATGTAAGTCTGTATGTCCAGACATCATTCTGGCACCCATTGGGTACGCAGATCCATAGTCTGCTGCTGCTTGAGCATCTACTTTTCTTACTTCTGGATGATTTGCTAAACCTAGATAATCATTGATACTCCAAGTAATCACATCTTTACCTTGAAATTTCATTCTATTAGATATTGGACCTTCTAATTTAGGGAATACAAAATAGCCTTCGGCTTGAGATGCCCACTTACCTAAAGGACCTTTATCTTTGTAAATCTTTTCAAATAAATCTTTCATGTACTGTAAGTCTTAAATCACTTATTTGCTAAAAAACAGCTTAATAAATACTAAAAATTCTATTTTAGCACTCTAAGTTTTGCAAATAATTAGTTTCTGCAAAATTAATTATTTAAATGCTTTGAACATAATTTTTACGCTCTAATTATTGTTAAATATAAAAAGGTTTCTAGTGTTAAAATTTAACACTAGAAACCTTTTAAGTATATTGTATAAGTAAGTTTACTTAATATATTCTATTTTCTCTAGAGCCTCTTGGTTTACACTATCAAAAAAGCCTTGATCTTTCATCCATTTATCACTATAAACTTTACTTACGTATCTAGAACCATGATCTGGGTATATTACTACAACCAAATCGTCTTGTTTAAAACGCCCTTCGTCATTTAACTGTTTTAGTGCTTGTGTTGCTGCTCCAGAGGTATAACCAACATACATCCCTTCGGTTTTAGCAATTTCTCTTGCTGTGTGTGCGCTATCTTCGTCTGTTACTTTTACAAATTCATCAATAACGTCAAAATTTGTTGCTCCCGGAATTAAATTTTTCCCTAAACCTTCAATACGATATGGGTAAATTTCTTTTTCGTCAAATTCTCGAGTTTCGTGATATTTTTTTAAAACAGACCCATAGGCATCAACACCAATAATTTTAATATTAGGATTCTGTTCTTTTAAATATTTTGCGGTACCAGATATAGTACCACCGGTACCACTACAGGCTACTAAATGTGTTATTCTACCCTCGGTTTGTTTCCAAATTTCTGGTCCTGTGGAGTGGTAATGTGCATCGGTATTTAGTTGGTTAAAGTATTGATTAATGTATACAGAACCTTTCATTTCACGATGTAATCGCTTAGCAACTTCGTAATATGACCTAGGGTCGTCTGCGCGTACATGTGCAGGACAAACGTACACCTTTGCACCCATGGTTTTTAATATCTCTATTTTATCTGTAGATGATTTAGAACTTACGGCCAATATACACTCGTAACCCTTAATAATACTAACCATAGCAATACTAAAGCCTGTATTACCAGACGTGGTTTCTATTATTGTATCGCCTGGTTTTAATATACCTTGTTTTTCTGCTTGTTCTATAATGTATAATGCTATTCTATCTTTAGAAGAATTTCCTGGATTATAGGATTCTACTTTAGCATAAAACTGACCTTTAAATCCTGATACTATTCTATTAAGTCTAACAAGAGGCGTGTTTCCTACTAAATCTAATACGTTATTAAAAACTTGGTTGCTTTGTTTCATAAATGCTTTTTAAGCTGGGTTTTGTTTCCTAAAATTTTAGACACAAAACATCACAAAAATAAGTTTTTTTTTTATTATTTACTAATTCCTTCTAAATCTAGAAGAAACGCATACTCTAATGCAACTTCTTTTAAACTCTCAAAACGTCCTGATGCTCCCCCATGTCCAGAATTCATATCCGTTTCTAATAAAAGTACATTGTTGTCTGTTTTTAAATCGCGAAGCTTAGCAACCCATTTTGCTGGTTCCCAATATTGTACTTGCGAATCGTGTAAACCTGTTGTTACTAACATATGTGGGTAGTTTTGAGCCTCTACATTGTCGTATGGCGAATAGGATTTCATGTAATTGTAGTATGTTTTATCGTTTGGGTTTCCCCATTCGTCGTACTCGCCTGTTGTTAAAGGTATAGTATCGTCTAGCATTGTTGTAACCACATCTACAAAAGGTACTGCTGCTAATACACCATGATATAGTTCTGGGTTGGTATTAATTATTACCCCCATTAGCAAACCTCCTGCCGATCCGCCATAGGCGTATAAATGTTTATTGGATGTGTAATTATTGTCGATAAGATATTTAGAGCAATCTACAAAGTCTGTAAATGTATTCTTTTTTGTTAATAATTTTCCGTTTTCGTACCATGAACGCCCTAAATATTCGCTGCCACGAATATGAGCTATAGCATATATAAAACCACGATCTAAAAGACTTAATCGAATAGATGAGAATGAAGGATCTATAGTAGAACCATAAGAACCATAGGCGTATTGTAAAACAGGGTTTGTACCATCTAACTTCAAACCTTTTTTATAAACTATAGACATGGCTACTTTAACACCATCTCTAGCGGTTACCCAAATGCGTTTGGATTCGTAGTTTTCTTTTTTAAACCCCCCTCCTAAAACTTGTTGTTCTTTTTTTGTAACGCTTTCTTTTGTTTTTAAATGATAATCTATAACGGCACTTGGTGTTGTTAAAGAATTGTAACCGTAACGTAATACATCACTATCAAAATCAGGATTATTACCTATATATGCGGTGTAAGTTTCACTGGTAAATGGTAAAAAATAATCTTCCTCTCCGTTCCAACTAATTATGCGTAATTTGTTTAAACCGTTTTCTCTTTCGTTAACAATTAAATAGTCTTTAAAAATCTCTATATCTTCTAGCAATACAGATTCTCGATGCGGTATAACTTCTTTCCAGTTTTCTTTTGTAGTATTGTTATCTTCTGTTTTTAACAACTTAAAATTTGTAGCTCCATCAATATTTGCCAAAATGTAAAAACGGTCTTTATAATGCGATATACTGTAATCTAACCCCTCTACACGCTCTTGAAAAATAGTAAATTCGGCATCTGGGTTATCGGCATTTAAAAAACGATATTCGGTAGTTAATGTACTCGAAGAACCTATAACAATGTATTTTTTCGATTTTGTTTTATATACAAATGTATTGTACGTATCGTCTGCCTCGTAATATACCTCGACATCCGCTTTGGTATCTGTAAATAATTTATGTTTAATAATTTTATGAGAACGTAGCGTTACATCGTCTTTAATAGTATAAAACAAAGTCTTGTTATCGTTTGCCCAAGTAACACTACCCGATGTATTTTTTATAACATCTGGGTAAATCTCACCTGTAACTAAATTTTTAATTTGTAATGTATACTTTCTTCTACTAACGGTATCGGTTGTAAAAGCAGCCATAGTATTATCTGGACTAATAGAAATACCCCCCATAGCAAAGTAATCGTGATCTTTGGCCATAAGGTTACAATCGAACAATACTTCTTCTTTAGCATCGAGATGCTCTTTTCTTCTCGTGTAAATAGGATACCCTTTGCCTATTTCGTATCGAGTTAAATACCAATAACCGTTTAATTTATAAGGCACAGAACTATCGTCTTCTTTAATGCGTCCTTTCATCTCCTCAAAAAGAGCTTTTTGAAAAGGCTCTGTATGTGCCATGACGTTTTTTGTATACGCGTTTTCGTCTTCTAAATATTTAATAACTTCAGGATTCTTCTTATCATTTAACCAATAATAATTATCTATTCGAATATCGTTATGGGCAACCAACTGTTTTGGCTCTTTTTTTACTATTGGGTATTTGAAATCCTTTATTTTATTAATCATAGTATTATTGTCTTTACAGGAAAAAACAAAAATAAAACTTACTAAAGTAATAATATGTATTCTGCCCATTTTAAATATTAATTTAGCACTAAAGTAACTGAATATTTTATAATTTTGTATTCAAAAACATTAAGAATATAAATAAAAACAAGACTATGTTTGGAGACATGATGGGTATGATGGCTAAGCTACAAGAGGCCAAAAAGAAAGTTGAAGAAACTAAAAAAAGATTAGATACTGTTTTAGTTGACGAAGAAAGTAATGACAAAAAATTAAAAATCACATTAACTGCTAACAGAACAATTAAATCTATAGCTATTGATGATGAACTTCTTGAAGATAAAGAGCAATTAGAAGATTATTTAATTCTAACACTAAATAAGGCTATAGAAAAAGCTAGTGCAATTAATGAAGCCGAATTAGCTGCTGCAGCAAAAGACGGTATGCCTAACATACCTGGATTATAAAAATTACCGATAAAAGGCTTAAAAAAATAGTTTTTAGGCCTTTTTAACAGGAATTTTCATTTTAATTATTAGAATTTGTTAGTTTTACGAACTAACAAACATATAATTAAAATGAAAAAAAATTACATTATTACACTTTGTACGGTTTTAAGCCTCACGCTATCATGTAGTAGCGACAGCGACAATGGAAACTCGACAAATAACGATCCATTATCTGTAGAAGCTGGAAAGGAAGAGCTAGAAGAAAACAGTTTAGCGCTGCTAAATGAAATTGAAGATTTTAAAGAAAATGACGATTTAGCCGAAATAATTGAGTTGGCTGAATTTCTAAACGCAAATGAAGACGATGATAATTTAGCTAAAATCACCATTTCAAATATCTCTAATTTAAAATCTAGCAACCAAGATATCGTAACATTTAATGCCAAACAAGCTATAGCAATAGTTGCAGAAACTCCTGCTGCAGATGAGTTTGAAGAATCTACCGGTGTATTTGTATGGAATAGTGTCACAGAAGAATTTGATAAAACCGAAGATAGTAACGATATTATTTATAACATAGATTACAACAATAAAACAGCTGTATTTAGTGTAACTAGCTTTAAAACAGCCTTAGCTGGAGATGATAACGAGCAAGAGTTACCTACAGGAGTTATTGCCAACCTTGCAATAAATAACAAAATTGTTTTTTCTCAAGAATATAATGCAACATTACAATCTGGGCAGTTAATCCCTGCTGAAATAAAAAACACTACTAGAATAGCAGATTTTTATTTTACAACTACTTATACTAATTCAAACAACAACTCCATAACGCAAGGTTTCGACTTTAAAATAAAAGACGAAACTATTACGGCATACCAATACACGGCTAATGGTAATTTTAATAATGAAAACGTAGATGCCGTAGAGGATTTAGTTGATAATGCTACACTTTCTTTTCAATTCTTAGACGCCAACTTAACTTTAGAAGCCAATGATGCTAATTTAGATTCTGAAAAAGACTATACAGTAGATGAGCAAGTAAGTCTTTTAAATACTAATACTAATGCTGTATTAAGCATTAATAACAGAGAAATAGCTACTAGCCAATTCTACAAAGACAATGATACTTATACTACTTTTGTTTATAACCAAGCCACAGATGAGTTTGAGGAAACAGAAGTTAGCGAAGATATTGTAAATGCTAGGTTTTTATTTAGCGATGGCACAACTAACGACTTCGAAACTTATATCGATGGGTCTTTTACGAGTATAGAAGAAAAGTTTGAAGCTGTGTTTAATGCTTACGAAAACCTGTTTAGCGATATATAGTTAATATTTGTACACAGAATAAAAGAGAGGCGTTATTAATTTTACACCTCTCTTTTTTTATTCTGGTATTTTAAACTTAAAAGCTGTGGTTTGCTCTCCAGACCAATAACCAAAAGCTCCATTAGAAATATTAGATTTTATGTTATTGGTAAAAGACGAGTTTTCTAAAGGCGTCGTTACATCACCTTCAATAGATTTCCAAAAATCAAATTGTTGTTTAGTGATAGCTACCAATTTTAATTCTATAACCTCTCCTACTCTTATAAGATTTTCTCGCTCACCGTGTTCGTTAAAATTTATGTAACTTATAGAAAGTGGAAAAGTATCGGTAATTATATTCTCTGTATTAAATATAAATGGTCTTGCTAGCTCAAACCTATTATCATTTTCATTCTTTATTAACACTTTAAAATAGCTATCTTCTAACTTATTATTGGCTATAATTAAATTAATATTTTTAGTACCAGGCACTATAATACCGTCGTCTAGCCAGTCTGTAAATTCTACTTTTAAAATATTACTTTTTTCTGGCACGTGAGTTTCCGATTCAAAAGATTTACCACGAATAGTAACCGTTAATTTATATGTTTTATCAAGTTCACCTTTAATAGTATTACTTCTATAAAATAAAAAAGGGAATTTAGACGCGTCTTTTTTTAGTGTTAAAATTTCTGTTTCATTACCATTACTTAATTCTACTTTTGCTTTAGCTTCAATACTTTTTATAACTTCTAAGGAGTCTATAACACCTTTAAACGGAATACTATTTGTTAAATTAATATTTGCAAAATCGCCTAAAGTAATATAACCTTCTACAGTTAACTGATCTTCATTTTCTATTGTGTTTTCTATACAACTAAAAACTAAAAGGCTAAACACTAATAATATTTGTTTCATATTTTTATTCTTAAAAAGAAAATATCCAATTTAAAGTAGGTAATAAAGGGAATAAATAATCAATATTTTCTTCTATTTCTATTGATGAATTATCTATACCTCCCTGAGTTGAAAAATTAATTTGAAATGGATTTTTATTATTATATGCGTTATATAATGTTACATTTAATTTTGACTTCCACCTCCCCTTTTGTTTAAAAGCATATGTACAAGATAAATCTAACCTATGATAATTAGGGTATCTAGAGGCATTTTTAGATTCGAAACTTAGTATTGGTCTTTCTCCTACTATTCTTAAATTACTGGGTCTTGTATAATTTTGACCACTTGTAAATAAAAATAAAGCACCTAATTCTATCCTATTATTTAACCTATAATGTAAAATACTGTTTATGTTTACTGGCCTATCGAAAGTTGTTGGAAAATATTGACCATCATTTATCTCGTTAAACTTGGCTAATGTTCTAGATAATGTTAAGGCGAGTTGAGCAGTTAATTTATTAATTTTTTTATTTACGCTTATTTCTAAACCAAAAGAATCGAAAGTCCCTACAATAATATCATTATAAATATTATTAGAAAACAAATTATTTACAGACCCATTTTCAAACTCTGTATATCTAGAAACATTTTTGTAATACAAAGCCGTATTTAATTGCAATCCATTTTTTTCTAAAACATAACCTGCACTCCATTGGTTTACCAATTGAGGTTTTATATTTTGGGTGCTAATTACAAAAAAATCGGCTGGTAAACTAAACGACCCTACCGATGCTTGGTGTATAAATTGGTTTAAACGCTGATAACTAAATTTATAAGCCTGCGTATCTTTAAATTGATATTTTACACTTAACCGCGGCTCTAAAACAAAACGGTTGTCACTATCTACTAACGTATTAGATTTTGTAGCAAATAATGTGGCTCTTAAACCTGCTTTTATTTTTGTTTTTGATGATGTTGCAAACTCCATGTCTCCGTAAGGACTAATAGCATCATAATAATACGTTTCTTGATTTAATATACTTAGTGGTACATTTTGTATACTTGCAATAACGCGTTTTGGTAAAATTTTATTTTTATTATAGTCTATCCCCCATTTTAAAACATATCCATTAAGCTTATTATATAAGAACATTTGTTTTAAACTAAACACATCAAATGTACTTTTTGCACTGTATTTAAAAGGGAATTCGTTATCTCCAAATGTAAATTTATAAGCACTATGCGCTAACGTTGTGCTAGAACTAAATGTTGTAGTAAATTGATGATTATAGGTGGTACCTAATAAAAAATTACCCCATTTTAAGCGCCTGTTTCTTCCTTTGGTTTGGTCTTTAAAATTATCTTCGGTTAAATATAAACTGGTCTCTAAACGTCCTTTATTAGATGTTTTAACACTGTGTTTTATAAAAAAATCGTGAAGAAAATAACTTTTATCTTTACTTAAAATAGAAGTATCGTCGTTAGAGAAAGGTTTAAAAGCCTCTAAATATGTTCGTCTTCCTGAAAGTAATAAACTATGGTTTTTATTTAATTTTATATGCCCAGTTAATTTTGTAGACAATAAACCTAGACTCCCTTCAAAAAAAGTTTTTTTTGATGGCTTTAATGTTTTTATATCGGTAACGGAAGATAACCTACCTCCGTATTGAGCATCGAAACCTGCTTTAGAAAAATTTAAACTATGAACAAAATCTGAATTTATAGCAGAAAAAACACCTCCTAAATGCGACGTATTATGTAAGTAAATATTATCTAATAATGTTAAATTCATACTACCATTACCACCTCTAACTAAGAGTCCGGATTGCCCTTCTGTAGCTTGTTGAACTCCTGGTGTATATTGTATTAATTTAACAACATCTTTCTCTCCTAAAATAAAAGGAAGTCTTTTAATATCTGCCTTAGATAAGTATATCTGGTCTGGAGCTATTCGTTTTAATTGACTACTAGAAAAATTTCTAATAACAACTTCTTTTAATTGGCTTACTTTAGGTGTTAAATATATTGTTTTTTGTAGAGTTTCAATCTTTACTTCTAAAGAAAAGTATCCTATTTTTGATACTTTTAAAACAGCATTATCTTGTAACCCTACAAAATTAAAAAAGCCATTTTCACTAGTATAAGTACCTTTATCTGTGTCTAATACAGCTATAGAAACATCTGCTATAGGAAGTAGAGTTTCTATATTAACCACAGTGCCACTGTATTTTTTTTGAGCTTGTAAGTGAAATGATATTAAAAAAAGGCTACAATAAAAAAATAATAGCTTGA
>CALHCQ010000005.1 GCA_937936645.1 uncultured Algibacter sp. | reverse complement strand
CTTCTCAATTTAAACCTTAATACAAACCCAAACTTTTAATGAACGTAACCGCTAGATAACGTATCGTTTTTTAGCGGGGTGCAAATATACATTCCTTTTTTGATTTAACAACTCTTTTTTTTAATGTTTTTTTGGTTTTTTTATGGTTTACTAGGTAATAGACTATTAATCAAACAATAGTATAATAAAAAACCACATGTTTCTTCGGTTAAAATTTACTGTTATGAAGCTAAGGCATCCTCAATTTAAATAATTGTAAAGAAAATTTCAACCAAAACTATATTAATATCATAAAATCTTGACACCCCCTATTAAAATAAATACGGTTTAATTTTTATAACTATTCTAATTATATATTTTAATTTCAGAAGAAATCAATCATAAAGTTTACCTACATTGTATTAGCGACTACGTTTTCAAGTTTTTAAACCTATAAAACTCCTAACTAAATAATACCGCAAAGAATACTACTGGCTGTTAAAATGACTACAGAGATTAAAGCCTAATGATATAATAATGCTGGTTTAAAATATTAATACCTATAAAAAAACCACAAAAACCATAAGCGTTGTTGTTTTACAGTTTAGATATATCATTATATGAAAATAAAATAGTTATAGTATTGTTTTTATTATGAAGACCCTTTTAAATATAAGAGGCATATTTTAATTAAAATTAAATTTTAGAGTACGTTAAACTTCTTAATACTAAGATAACCAAAAAAAACTCAGGATTTATAATAAATCCTGAGTTTTTTATAAATACACTTTATTAGTGTAATTAAAACGTATAGAAAGAACTAAAGCTTCTACTCTTCTTCTTTATTTCCTATTGTTTTTTTTGCGTTATCGAACATTATTGGTGTTGCAATAAATAAAGATGAATATGTACCAACAACAACACCTACTATTAATGCAAACATAAAGCCTCTAATAGATTCTCCTCCAAATATAAAAATAGCTAACAATACAACTAATGTTGTTAAAGATGTATTTAATGTTCTACTTAGTGTACTACTTAAAGATGCATCCACTACTTTTTCAAAATCCCAATCTGTGTGCTCGTTAAAGAATTCACGAATTCTATCGAATACAACAACCGTATCATTTAACGAGTAACCAATTACTGTTAAAATAGCAGCTATAAAGGCTTGATCTATCTCCATGTTAAATGGCATGAATTTATAAGTTAATGAGAATATACCTAATACAATTAATACATCATGAAAAACAGCGGCTACAGCACCAAGAGAATACTGCCACTTTTTAAATCTAATTAAAATGTATAAGAATACAACAACTAACGACCCTAAAATAGCCCAAATAGAGGCTTGTTTAATATCATCTGCAATGGTTGGACTTACTTTAAATGACTCCATTAAACCTACTTGCTTACTAGCATCATTTAAATCTAAAAAGGCTTCATAACTTAAACCGTTTAAATGTGGTTGTAGCGTTTTGTATAATTTTAATCTAATCTCTTCGTCTACAGCAGCGCTAGCTTCGTTTACCTTGTATTTTGTTGTTATTTTTAATTGATTGGCGTCACCAACTGTTTTTGCATCTGCACTACCAAAAGCATTTGCTAACTCTTTAGAAATCTCTGAAGCATTAACATCCTGAGCAAAACGTACTTGGTATGTTCTACCACCAACAAAATCTACACCTTGATCTAGACCTGTAGTTAATAAAGACCCTAAACTTATTACAATTAAAATACCAGATATAATGTAAGCTAGTTTACGCTTCTTTAAAAACTCTATATTAATATTTCTAAATAAGTTTTTAGTAGCACCTGTAGAGAATTTTAAATCGCCGCCTTTGTTTGAATACCAGTCTATTAATAATCTAGTAATAAATATAGCTGTAAACAACGATGTTGCAATACCTATTAATAATGTTGTCGCAAAACCTTTAATTGGCCCTGTACCAAACACAAATAATATTACGGCAGTTAAACCTGTTGTAATATTGGCATCTAAAATAGATGATAATGCATTACTAAACCCATCTTGTATAGCTTCTTTTTGAGTTTTTCCTTTTGATAACTCCTCTCTAATACGCTCGAAGATAAGTACGTTAGCATCTACCGACATACCTATTGTTAATACAATACCTGCAATACCTGGTAATGTTAAAACAGCACCTAAACCAGAAAGTATACCAAAAATTAATAGTATGTTTAATAACATGGCTACATCGGCAAAAGCTCCTGCTTTTCCATAATAAAAAACCATCCATATTAAAACTAAAGCTAATGCTATTAAAAATGACATAGAACCACTATCTATAGCCTCTTGACCAAGCGATGGACCTACAACAGTGCTAGATATAATATCTGCAGAGGCAGGTAATTTACCAGCTCTTAATACGTTCGCTAAATCGATAGCTTCGTTTAATGTAAAGTTTCCTGATATAGAAGAACTACCTCCTGCAATTGGACCTGTAGTTACACCTGGGGCAGAATATACAACATCATCTAAAACAATAGCAATTTGACCTTGTGAACTATAAGCTCTACCTGTCATTTCTTCCCATATCTTAGCGCCTTTAGCATTCATTTGCATAGAAACTTCAGACTGTCCTGTTGCTCCAAACTGGTTTCTAGCATCTACAACCACAGAACCACTTAATTCTGGCTGATTGTCTCTATTTCCTTTTAAGGCGTAAAGATCTACAATTTCACTACCCTTTGCTGGTTTACCAAAAGCAAATTTTACATATCTTAATTCTGCTGGTAATAAAGCTCTTACTTCTTTAGAGTTTAAATAACCTAAAATTGTAGCTTTATCTTTAATATCGAACTGCGCTACAACAGGACCTCCTCTATAACCTTGTCCTTTAATAAGACTTAAAATTGGATTTGTAGTCGCATCATCTTCAGCTTCTGTAGTAGCGTCTCCTAAAAGATCATCAATTTTAGAATCTTCTGTTTTAGTGTCATCTGTATTACCTGTAGCTGTTGTTTCTTCTTTTTTAACTTTAGATTTTAAAACTTCGTTAGCTTGGTATAATAATGATAAAAACTGCTCACCTTTATAAGCATCCCAAAATTCTAGTTGTGCAGTACTTTGTAATAAACTTGTAGCACGCTCTACATCTTTAACACCCGGTAATTCTACTAAAATACGTCCAGAATTTCCTAAACGTTGTATGTTAGGAGAGGTAACTCCAAACTCATCGATACGTTTACGTAATACCTCGAACGCAGAAACGATAGATTCGTCTATCTTGGTTCTTATAATTTCTTTAGTCTCATCATCAGACATGTTTCCATTTACTTCGCCATCTAAAGCTTTTGTGTAAAATATATCTGGAGAAGCTAATTTTTTATCTCCCTTAATTTTATCAAAAGCAACAAAGAAATCTTCTAAATATGGATTCTGACTATTTTTTTGTAATTCTGAAGCATCATCTAATGCTTTGTTAAAAAGAGGATCTTTGCTATTATTAGCTAATCCTTTAATAATATCTTTTACAGATACTTGTAATATAACGTTAAGTCCACCTTTTAAATCTAGACCTAAATTCATGGCTTTTTGCTTTACATCGTTGTATGTGTAATCTGCAATAAGCATATCGTAAACCGTATCGGTCGCTATACTAGATAAATAGTTAGCCTCTTCGGCACTTCGTTTAGAGCGATAATCGCTCTCTGTACTTGCAATTTTACTTATTGCAATCTCTTTTGCTTCACTTTGTATTTGGCTATTTTTAAATGTGAATGATAGTTGATATAAACTTACCAAACCAAACAAAAGCGCAAATAACTTTACTAATCCTTTATTTTGCATTTTAATTATTTAATATGATTGATCTTCTATAAAATAGAAGCATCGTTAATTAATTTATTGTGATATTTTTTTGTAGACCATTTGTTAATTTAAATAGTTAACAAATGTTTTTTGTAGATGAATTACAAATATAAATTTGTAATTTTTTAGCAGTTTGGCCCTGCCCTAACCTCTGGAATTGTATGTAAGGCCTCTTCTATATCAATAAAAATAGTATGAGACACTTTATATGCTACGTTTACAACACCGTCTTGAAGTTTTGAATATACTTGCGCGGTAAGAAAACTATAATTTGTTTGAAAACTTCTTTCGTTTTTTAACTTAGATTCTAATATAAATTTACCATCTAAATCAGAACTATAATTGGACGTGTTTTGAATATCATAAACATCTATATTATAAGCAATAGATTCTTTTTCTTGATGTTTTGATTGCTTTGGTAACTCTAAGCTTTGTGCTTTACTTTTAGATAGTTTGTTTTGAACTTGAACAACACTAATATTGCTGTAATAAGAAAGCTTTAACTGACCTTTTAAGGATCCTTTCTCAACCTTTAAATCTTTTACTCCTAAAAGGTTTAATTGTTTTTTTATTGAAGATAAGGTAAACGCAACCTCGTTAGAGTTTAGTTCGCTGTCTGTAAATTGTAATATTATTTCCTGATTGGGTACAGGCGATTGCTGCTGATTAACAACACCTAAAAGAGTAAGTATAAAAATAATAGCGCTAAGACACCATTTCGCTTTCATGCGCCAAATATAAAAAATAAAGACTGTATTTCTACAGTCTTTATTATAAATATATATTTAAATTTTGTAGGACTACAAAAATATTAAAGTTCTAACAATCCGTTAGTCTTTTTAACACCTTCTGCAGATTCTGCTAACTTTGCTTTTTCTGCATCTGTTAAGCTAATTTCTACGATACTTTCTATACCATTTGCTCCTAACACACATGGCACCCCTATTGATAAATCGCTTAAACCAAACTCACCATCTAATAAAGCAGAACATGGGAATATTTTTTTAGTATCGCAAGCAATAGCTTGAACCATACCAGATACTGCTGCTCCTGGTGCATACCAAGCCGATGTACCTAATAAACCTGTTAAAGTTGCTCCTCCAACTTTAGTATCTTGTACAATTTGATCCATTCTTTCTTCTGATAAGAATTCTGAAACCACAACACTGTTTCTAGCAGCTTTACCTATTAATGGCACCATACCTTTGTCACTATGTCCACCAATTACCATACCGTCTACATCGCTAATAGGTGCTCCTAAAGCTTCTGCTAATCTGTATTTAAAACGTGCAGAATCTAAAGCGCCACCCATACCAATAATTTTGTTTTTTGGTAAGTTTGTAGATTTGTGTACTAAATAAGTCATTGTATCCATTGGGTTACTAACAACAATAATAATTGTATTTGGAGAGTGCTCTATTAAACTAGAAGATACCGCCTTAACAATACCAGCATTAATACCTATTAATTCCTCACGAGTCATTCCTGGTTTACGAGGAATACCAGATGTAATTACACAAACATCACTACCTGCTGTTTTACTATAATCGTTTGTAACACCTGTTATTTTTGTATCAAAAGCATTTAAAGATGCTGTTTGCATTAAATCCATTGCTTTTCCTTCTGCATAACCTTCTTTTATGTCTAATAAAACAACTTCTGCTGCAAAATCTTTAATAGCAATATACTCTGCACAACTTGCTCCTACTGCTCCTGCTCCAACTACTGTAACTTTCATATGATAATATTTAAATTTAAATTATTTTTTTTACGTTATTCGTATTATTAGGTTCTTTTTTTAAGAAATTAATATTACCTGTGTTTTAACACATATATAACTGATTTTTATACCAGTATAGAGACAAAGCTACAAATTAAAATACGTTATTTAAAGAAAGAAACGCATTAAATAATTAGGAATATTACAAACTAAAAACGTAAAAAAACACCCCAAAACAAAAAACATCCTTAAGCTTTTAAACTTAGGATGTTTTTTTAGAATTTATTATGATTACTAATTATGCATCAATATTAGCATAAACGGCATTCTTCTCTATAAAATCTCTACGAGGTGGTACCTCATCTCCCATAAGCATAGAAAAAATTCTATCGGCCTCTGTACCATTATCTATTTGCACTAAACGTAAGGTTCTAAATTCTGGATTCATGGTGGTATCCCAAAGTTGAGAAGCATTCATCTCTCCAAGACCTTTATAACGTTGTATTTTAGACCCTTCTCCAAAATTAGAAACAATTTCGTCACGCTCGGCATCGTTCCAAGCGTATTGTTTTTTAGCGCCTCGCTTTACTAAATATAAAGGTGGTGTAGCTATGTAAATATGTCCGTTTTCTATAAGCTCTTTCATGTATCTAAAGAAAAAAGTTAATATTAATGTAGCAATGTGGCTACCATCAATATCGGCATCACACATAATAACAACTTTATGATATCTTAATTTAGATAAATTTAAAGCTCTTGGGTCTTCTTCTGTACCAATGGTAACCCCTAATGCTGTAAATATGTTTTTTATTTCTTCGTTTTCGAAAACCTTGTGCTGCATGGCTTTCTCGACGTTTAATATTTTTCCTCGAAGTGGTAATATGGCTTGAAATGCTCTATCTCTACCTTGCTTAGCGGTACCCCCTGCAGAATCTCCCTCTACAAGAAATACTTCGCATTTAGCAGGATCTTGCTCGGAACAATCGGATAGTTTACCAGGTAAACCACCAATGCTCATAACAGTTTTACGCTGCACCATGTCTCGTGCTTTTTGAGCGGCGTGACGTGCTTGTGCTGCAAGGATAACTTTTTGTACTATTGTTTTCGCATCGTCTGGATGCTCTTCTAAATAATCGGTTAGCATTTCTGAAACCGCCTGACTTACAGATGCTGAAACTTCTCTATTTCCTAATTTGGTTTTTGTTTGCCCCTCAAATTGTGGTTCTTGAACTTTTACAGATATAATGGCTGTTAAACCTTCTCTAAAATCGTCGCCAGAGATATCGAATTTTAAATTCTTTAATAAACCAGATTCGTCTGCGTATTTTTTAAGGGTATGTGTTAAACCACGACGAAACCCAGAAAGATGTGTTCCACCTTCGTGTGTATTAATATTGTTAACATACGAATGTAAATTTTCGGCATAAGAGGTGTTGTATATCATAGCAACCTCAACGGGCACACCATTCTTTTCCCCTTCAAAAGCAATTACTTTTTTAATTAACGGCTCTCTAGTTGCGTCTAAATACGTAATAAATTCTTTAAGTCCCTCGTCAGAATGAAATGTTTCTCCCTCGAACTCGCCATCTTCTTTTTTAGTTCTCTTATCTATTAAATGTACTGTAATACCTTTATTTAAGAAAGCTAATTCGCGTAAACGACTTGCAAGCGTATCGTAACTATATTCTAAAGTTTGCTTAAAAATAGTAGGATCTGGCTTAAAGGTTACTGTAGTACCACGTCGCTCTGTTTCGCCTGTTTGCTTTACAGGATATAAAGCTTTACCACGCTCGTACTCTTGTTCGTAAATACTACCATCTCTATAAACAGTTGCTTTTAAACTTTCTGATAACGCATTTACACAACTTACACCAACACCGTGCAGTCCTCCAGATACTTTATAAGAATCTTTATCGAATTTACCACCTGCACCAATTTTAGTCATTACAACCTCTAGAGCAGATACACCTTCTTTTTTATGTAAACCTACAGGTATACCACGTCCGTCATCTTCTGTTGTAATAGAATTATCCTCGTTTATTATAACGGTTATATTATTACAGTGTCCTGCTAATGCTTCATCAATAGAGTTATCTACAACCTCGTATACTAAATGGTGTAAACCTCTTACCCCTACATCTCCAATGTACATGGAAGGTCGCATACGTACGTGCTCCATACCTTCTAGAGCCTGTATACTGTCTGCAGAATAATTATGCTCGTTAAAAGCTTCTTTTTCTTCGCTCATATTATTATATATAATTTAAGTTTCGTTTTACTTTATAAAATGATGCCTTAACATCTTTATGTAACCTAACAAATATAACAATTTTAAAAAGTCATAAAAAGCCTTTTAAAGAGATTAGTTAATAATTATTAACAATTGTTAATTTTTTAAAAAGCGTCTTAAAACGCTTAAAAATAGCTTTAAATTAAATATTAGCCTTTAAATAATTATTTCAGAAAAAATAAAATTGAGAAAAGTGCTTAGAACTGTTTTTTTATTCATTCTTATTATTACAAGTCGCTTATTAAAATGCTATTTTAACTGTGTTTATAATCGAGAACTTGCCTTATTTAAACTATAGGCAATTGCTGTTTTTAAAGTATTTATAGAGCTGTTTGGACCAATGGTAAGTAATTTACAGCCCGTTGTTGGCACACCGTTAAAAGGACGAATAAACACTTCGCCGTCTGGATTTCTTTCGAAATAAGTAAATCCTTTATTATTTATTATTTGTACACAGCCTTTTACACGAAGTAAGTTACTTGGTAGTTTACTACAAATATCATAAATACTTTTTTCGTCTGGCAAGTCTGGTAAATCGCAAGAACAGGAAGCCCAATGTGCTTTTTCATGATTAAAAGCTTGTGCTTTTTGCTGTAAAGGAAGTAATGTAGAAAGTGTTTCTAGATTTAAATCTTTTAAACGAACTATTTTAGCATATGGATTGTATTTTTTAAGCGCTTTAACAACCACTGCTTGCCTTTCTTTATTGGTTTTTTCTAGATGCGTTAGGACTAATAATGAAGATACTTGAATTTGGTTTGCCTCAAGCTCGTTATGTTCTGCCCTGTTTTGCCAATTGTTAACATTGACAACAGATATTTGTATGGGTGGTAAAAATCTATCGTGTAACCCAACGCCTAAAAACTCCATTAAAGCACAGGCGTCTGTTGTTCCATTAGCTTCTATTAAGGTTACGCCTTTTTCTCGCTTTGGTATACGATTTACAGTTGCTCTCAACTCATTTATACCACTACAACAAATACAACTTCCTGCTAGTCCTTTTATCCATCGAGCGCCTAGGGTATCTATTAACTGTAAAGCATCAAAATTTGCGTTTTCATAATCGTTTAAAACAACAAATGGCTGCCAATTAGCGGCCAAATAATCTTCTATTAAACGCTTTAATAATGTGGTTTTACCTGCACCTAAAAACCCTACAATTGTTATAACAGCTTCCATTATATTTTAATTTGTAATTATATTTTTCGCGCCACACAACTATTTGATATGT
>CALHCQ010000004.1 GCA_937936645.1 uncultured Algibacter sp. | reverse complement strand
TACAAAAACATAAGTAAGCACCAAAAAGAAAATAGAGCTATACTTCAAACTGTAATGAAAAAGCATGGGTTTAGAGGGTATAGTAAAGAGTGGTGGCATTTTACATTAAATGGAGAGCCTTTTAAAAATACTTATTTTAATTTTGAAGTAAAGTAAGAGCTTAATCCATAAATTTTACATATTTGTGAAATCAGATGATATTATCACATAGCGAAACAGGTCTTTAGAAGCTACCTATCTTATTGTTTGAATGGATGGAATAGTATCTAAAATCAGAGAAAACTCAAAAGAGGTAAACAAGACTGTTTATATAGCTATTGGACTTAGAACAGATGGTAAAAAAGAAGTACTAGATTTATGGTTAGGTAAAATGAATCCTCCGCCTTTTACATGATCGTTTTAACAGATATTAAAGCAGTAGAAACACAAAGGTATACTTTTTCTACTACCACTAATTTAATAGAAAACCTTAATGGAAAGATTAGAAAATACACCAAGAACAAGTTATCTTTCCTAACAGATGAAGCTGTTATGAAATTTGTTTTTTAACCTTAAGAGAAACTACCAAAAAATAGATAAAGCCCCCATTTAGAAACAGAGGAATAATACTTAATCAGTTCTTAGCCATATATAAAAAAAAAGGGTACAACTCTAAATATTAATTAAAGTCAAACCTAAGTTATTTTTATACACACACACTTTTTAGGATAGTGTCTGTTTAAACTTACGCAGTTAGATATTGCCTAAAAAAAGAGGTAGTTATTTTTAAAACACTACCCCTTATTATGTTTATTTTAATTAATTCTTAAATTTAACCCTACTCGTACCATGTTTCTAAAGTGTACTCGTCATAATCAACCGAAGTAGGGATTTCCATATCTCCTCTATTTGTGTATTCATAAAAGAAATCATCTGCGCTTAATCTATAATGCCTTTCCGTTCCTCCTTTACTCTTACCATGGTCTCCAACTAATGATCCCGAAAAATCAAATTTACCTTTCCAAATGTAATTTTCAGTTCTGGTTCTCTTAACAATTGCCCAATAAGCCCTTTTGCCAGGAGGAGTTTTAACTTTCTCTCCATCGGTAGATATTCTAAAACCTATAGAGGTACTAGTAGCTTCGGTATTAGTAGTTGATATTTCGTGTGAAACTTTAACTTTAATATCTAATTTTTGAAAGAGCTTCCCTCCAGCTTCAAACTCAGATTTTATTTTGTTTGATACAGATACGGATTTTGATTTTGTTTCATTAAAATTCCATTCTCCTTTAAAAGAAAGCTGTTGTGTTTTTTTTGTATTGTTTAGCTTACTATAAACTCTTCCGCTTGCTCTGCTATACGAACCATTTTTAACTTCTAGTATCTTATCTATCTTACCCAAAGCTCTAAATTTTATATTATTAGTATTATTATAAAATCGATTTACACTGCTTTTAGCACCAAAACGAATATTATTTATAAAAATTGATTTGGGTCTATCATGTGCTTTTAACCCGAAAAACACCCTAGATCTTTTAGGGTTAAAACTGTTTTCAGCAGCATAAGTAAATCTATTTTTTTGGAAATCTAAATTGTAAAAACCTTTGCCTCCAGTTTCATCTTCCATATTTTGAAGAATACTTCTTGATAAATCTTTCCACGATGAGTTGAGTGTCTCGCCTTTGTAATACAGTCCTGAATTTGACTTTGCTGATCTATTGTTTTCTTTAGGTAATGAATTAAATTGACTGCCAATATGTGTTCTTTGAACATTATATCTTTTTTTGCCAGTTTCAGGATTAATGTCAAATACATCAGCTTTGTTTTCCTGAAGATTTACATCACTCTCTTGAGGTTCGCATGATGTTAGGCCTAGTACCAATAAAAGTACTAACGATTTAAAAAAATGTTTTTTCATAAAAAATGTGTTTTAGTTTACGGCAAAACTAATTTTTTTGGGCGTTTAAGACTATTTACTATATTAAGAAATGTTTAATTTAAAAATGGTAAGCAAGTGGTTTCAATTTTATTTCTTTATAAATTTTTTTCCTTGCTCCCTCTAGCGTATCACTAGTGTCAATACAGTAAAGCAGGCAACAGATATAAAAAAAGCTATCTTAATAATGAGGCACTCGACTTCAATAACTTAACGCAATAAATCAAAATTTTAGATTTGTTGAATGAACAGAAAAAACACTAACGATTATCACTGAAAGAGCGTATTATTGTTCAGATACTTTTAGAGGTAAATAAATCTAGATTTTTCATTGCCAAAAGGAAAAAGCTTAATAGTTCTCGCTTTTATCATAACTAGAGAAGTCAATAAATGGATATTAAGTCCTAACGATAAATATGATGCTTCATTTACTTATTGTGCACTATTACAGAGAAACCCGAATCTATTTTAAAACTAAAGGCATTAGAACGAAAACTTAAAGCGGTGAAATTATAACGAGACATCTTAAAAAAGGCACTAAGCACCTTTTCCATGAGCGACAATTAAGGTGTCATTTTATAAAAAAAACATAAGAATGAATTTCCTTTTGAAATAAGAACTATTATTTACATCACTAATTTAATAGAAAACCTTAATGAAAAGATTAGAAAATACACCAAGAACAAATTATCGTTCCCAACAGATGAAGCTGTTATGAAATCTGTCTTTTTAACCTTAAGAGAAACTGCCAAAAAATGGATAATACCCATTAGATACTGGGAATAATAGTAAATCAATTTTTTAGCTATAGTTGTATACAGGATTAAACTGTAAGTAATTTACTTCAGAGTTTTTTTACTTACACAGATTTTAGGATAGTGTCAAAGTAAGCTTAGTACCAGCGTTTCTTTTTCTTTTTTGAAGCTTCACTTTTTCTACCTTTTTTATATTTACTTTTATTAGGCGATTTGTGTACTTCTTTTTTTGCTTTTGGGTCTAATAAATAAGGGTGGTCTTCAATAACCTGTAATTGTAAACCTATAAGTTGTTCTATGTCTTTAATGTATAATTTTTCATCTGCCGAACACATAGAATATGCCATACCAGATTTTCCTGCACGAGCTGTTCTTCCAATACGGTGTACGTATGTTTCTGGTATGTTAGGTAAATCGAAATTAACAACAGCATCTAAATCTTTAATATCTATTCCTCTTGCAGCAACATCGGTAGCAATAAGAATGTTTACTTTTTTTGTTTTAAAATTAGTTAATGCTTCTTGCCTAAGTGTTTGGCTTTTGTCGCCATGTAAACTAGCGGCGCTAAAACCATTTTTTAAAAGCGTTTGTTCTAGCTTTTCTACGCCATATTTTGTGCGTCTAAAAATAACAATATTACCTTTTATAGTTTGCCTTAATAGGTGTAAACATAATTCTATTTTATCCTTTTTAGGCGTGTAATATAATAATTGATTTACATTTTTTGATGTAGAAGCATTTTGTGTAACCTCTATGCGTTTTGGGTTGTTTAATATTGAGTTCGCAAGCTGTTCTACTTTGTAGGGTATGGTTGCAGAGAATAATAAAGTTTGTTTCTCTTTAGGGCATAAACGTTCTATTTTTTTAACATCGTCTACAAACCCCATGTCTAGCATTAAGTCTGCTTCATCTAAAACAAGAGTTTCTACATAATCTAAATTAATAATATCCTGTTTGTGTAAGTCTAATAGTCTGCCTGGTGTTGCAATAAGTATATCTATACCTTTTTTTAAAATTTCTTTTTGAGGTTCTATAGCTGTACCCCCAAAAATAGCGTAAGAGCTTAATGTTGTATAGCTGCTATAGGTTTTAAAATTTTCTTGTATTTGGCTAGCCAATTCTCTAGTAGGACTAATAACTAGAGCTTTAATTTTTTTTCCTTTTTTTGATGAAGCTTCCTGTCTGTCATATAAAAGTCTTAAAATAGGAAGCGCAAAAGAAGCCGTTTTTCCTGTGCCAGTTTGTGCAGATACAATAACGTCTTTTTTATCTAAGACTAACGGTATCGTTTTTTCTTGTACTAACGTTGGATTATCGTAACCAGCTTCTGCAACAGCTCTTAAAAGTGGTCTGTTAAGTTTTAAATCTTTAAACGACATGTGAGATAGGAATTATTTTTTTACAAAGATAGTTTAAACTTGCGCAATTAAACGGAACACAATTCTTTTCTTTTATCTAAAGGTATCGCAGTATTGTTAGCAATTTTATTAAGCAATACTTTGTTTTTATTAACGCTAAAAATTAATTTAAAAAATTGATGTATGTTTAAGCTGTTTTTGGCTTGTTTTATAAGTTGTAAACGATCTCCTTTTTTTATAAAACCAGGTTTTAGTACTTTGGCATAAGTACCAGATAAACCATTGTTAACAAATTGTTCTAGTATATCTTGATTACCAAATTTTACACCAAATTTATAACAAGGTTCTCTGGGTTGTGTTATTTGTATAATAGCGCCTCCAATTTTATAAATGCTACCTACATGAATGGCCTTTTCGTTTAAATTTAAAACGGTTACATTTTCTCCAAACATACCCCAATCCCAATTTAAATTTGGATATAAGTTTTGCCAAAATTTATAATAATTTTGAGAAAATAAATAGCACGCTTTAAATGTGCCACCATGTACTTTTTTATCGGAAACTTCATCGTTTTTAACTCCTGTTGTATTTAAGTAAATGCCTCGAGATACAGGTTTTTTAAAAATGCCCGTTTTTACAATTTCGTTTTCTAAACTTATTAGTTTTGGTTCTGCTATATTGGTAGCTATAATTATAATGTAAATACTATTAATTACAGGTTAAATTTAACAAAAAAATCTACCGTTTTATAAGGTAGATTTTTAAATTTTTTATAAAATGTATTTAATTTACAGCTATTAAATTGATATCAAAAAGAATAACGGCACCACCAGGTATGCCTCGTGTACCTTGATTGCCATAAGCTAAATGAGATGGTATTAGTAACATGCCACTACCGCCTTCTTTAAATTTAGCAATACCTTCTTGCCAGCCTAAAATAACTCTGTTCATATTAAATGAAACACCTGCCTCGGGGCTTTCATCAAAGGTTCTGTTGTCTGTAAAGTAGCCTCTGTATGCAACAGTTACATTGTTGGTAATGGTTGGTTGTTTACCTGTGCCTGGGTTGTCTATAACAACATATAATCCTGTGTCCGTTTTCTCTGCAGTTAAATTATTTGCTTCAATATATGCTTGTATTTCGGTATCGTTTACTGCTGTAAAATCTACATTAGCATTGCTCGTGTTATTACTGTTGTCGTTAAGACTGCACGAAGCGCATAAAATAAATGTTAAAAAATAGAATGTATATTTTGCCATAATGTTGTTTTTTTCAAATATAACGTAAAGCAGATTATAAAATTATGGATTATATAATTTTAACTATGTTTCCGTTCGTTGTTAATTATAGCAGATACTGCTTGTTTGTATTTGTAGGGGTTAGTGGCTTTTTTTATAGCCTTGTAGACTTTTTTTGGTTCGTTACAAGATTGAGAAAAGTACTCCCAAAAACCTAACATTTTCATTTTTATAGGTGTAGGACCCGAGAGGTAATCGTCGTATTGTTTGTAGATTGTGTTGTGAAATTCTTCAAAAATATTCCAACGTTCTTTAGGGTACTGGTTGGTGTTGTTTTTTATCATTTGTGGTAAAAATGGATCGGCAATTAACCCGCGACCTATCATAAAATGGTCTAAGCTAGGAAATCTGTTTTTAATAGAATTAAAGGTTTCAATACTTGTAATGTCTCCATTATAATAGAGCTTATGTTTTGTTGCTGTAATGCAGTTTGTAAAAGCTTCTAAATCTACCGGACCTTTGTATAGTTGCTTACCTATTCTGGCATGAATGGCAATGCTTTTTAAGGGGTAATTGTCTAAAATAGGAAATACATCTAGAATTTCTTTAGCATTATCGTAGCCCATTCGCATTTTCATAGAAACAGTAATATTGGTTTCTTGGTGCGCACGTTCCAGAATATTATTAATTTTATCGGGGTTACAAATTAAACCCGAACCCATACCAGATTTAGCGACCATAGGGTATGGGCATCCTAAATTCCAGTTAAGCTCATTATAACCCAAGCTTTGCACGTATTTTGCAACAAATAAAAACTCATCGGCACTATTTGTTATTATTTGTGGTATTACGTTTAAAGTGCTGTTGTTTTCTTGTAACAAATCGTTTTGATAGGATGATTTAATTTTAAATTTCCCATTTAAACGAATATAAGGTGCGTAAAAGGTGTCTATGCCTCCAAAATAATGATGGAATGCGTTACGAAATCTAAAATCTGTAAAACCCTGTAAAGGCGAAGCAAGTAATGTTAAAGCCATTGTTTGTTTAGTAATTTACAAAGATAGTGTTATCTTTTTTTAAGCACTTGCTTTGTCTGTTTTACGGCTAGTTAATATTTTATTTTTTAGATAGTGGACTAATAATTTTTACATTTTGATAGGTAATAGCTCCTCTTATAATTCCAGAAATTATAGTTTGCATAGCTTCTATAATTTGCATTTTAAGGCCGCTTTTATGGTATATTAAACTAACTTCTCTTGCAGGACAAGGTTCTTTAAAATAGCGTAAATTTTTCTTGGCTTTTTCGCTTAAGTCTTGTGTATGTAAATAAGGTAATAAGGTCATGCCTAAACCTTCGTTAGATAGTTTTATTAGAGTTTCTATACTACCGCTTTCTAATTGAAATGTTTCGTCTTTATGCGATTTAAATGCTTTACATAAATTAATAATACCGTCTCTAAAACAATGCCCGTCTTCTAGCAATAAAATATTATTAATTTCTAAATCGTTAATTTCTAATTCTGTTTTACTGCTTAAATGATGGCCTTCGGGAAGGTAAGCTACAAAGGGTTCAAAATACAAAACACGCTCTTTTATAGTTTCATTTTCTAATGGTGTAGCAGCAATTGCAGCATCTAGATGTCCATCGTTTAACTTGTTTATAATTTGCTCTGTAGTTAGTTCTTCTATTTTAAGTTTAATTTGAGGGTGCTTCTTTATAAAAGCTTTTAAAAACATAGGTAATAAAGTAGGCATTACAGTGGGTATAATACCAAGTTTAAATTCGCCTCCAATAAACCCTTTTTGTTGATCTACAATATCTTGTATTCTGTTAGATTCGTTTACAATGTTTTTAGCTTGGGTTACTATCTTTTTTCCAACTTCTGTTAACTCTATCGGTTTTTTACTTCTGTCAAAAATTAAAATATCTAATTGATCTTCTAATTTTTGAATTTGCATACTAAGCGTAGGTTGAGTAACAAAACATTTTTCGGCAGCTTTAGTAAAGTTTTGATGTTCTGCAACAGCCAAAACATAGTATAATTGTGTAATAGTCATTAGGTATCAATTTTGACTATAAAAGTATAAAATCTATCAATTATAATTATAATAAGAAACATTAATAGTATGTTAAATTTGCGATAAATATAAGTGATGGTTAATTACGGATTAGAATGCCTTAATTTTTATGTTTTTAGAGCGAAGAAATTAAAAAATATTTAAAAATAATTTTTAATATGAAAAAGAAAAATGCTCAATAAATTCAGTAATAATTAAGGGTTTGTATTATAAAAATATTGTTTAAATGAAGTGATTTTATAGGCTTAATTAAATAAAATATTCTAATAAATAGATTCCTTTTTAACTCTCAAAAAAAAGCTTTTAATGTAAAAATTAAAGGCTTTTTTAAATTAAACCACGAGATTTAATTTTTAAATAGGTGTTTATAGTATTTACAGTTAAGTTTTCTGGTGTTGTTAATATAGAATAAATACCGTGTTTTTTTAATTCGTTAACAATTAAGCGTTTTTCGAACTCAAACTTTTCTGCTATGGTTTTATCGTACACATCTTGTACTGTATTAGCCTCATTATTTACTAAAGCATCTAGCGTTGTATTTTTAAAAAAAATAACAACAAGCACATGGTTTTTAGCTATGGCCTTTAGGTAGTTTATTTGCCTGTTTAATCCATCTAAAGTTTCGAAGTTTGTATAGATTAGTAGTAAACTCCTTTGTGTAATATGTTGTTTTATATTGCTGTATAGTCGGCTAAAATCGCTTTCAAAAAAATCTGTTTTAACATTATAAAGCGATTCTAAAATAAGCTGCATTTGCGAATTTCTACGCTGTGCTACGATTAAATTGTCTATTTTTTTAGAAAAAGAAAGCATACCAGCCTTGTCGTTTTTTTTAAGAATTACATTACTTATTACAAGGGTGGCATTTATGGCGTAATCGAGTAAACTTAAACCATTAAAAGGCATTTTCATGATGCGTCCTTTATCGATTATAGAGTAAACGGGTTGCGATTTTTCGTCTTGAAATTGGTTAACCATTAGTTGATTTCGTTTCGCTGTGGCTTTCCAATTTACAGTACGTAGGTCGTCACCTAAAACGTAGTCTTTTATTTGTTCGAACTCTGTAGAGTGGCCAATGCGCCTTACTTTTTTAAGACCGTGTTGTAATGTGTTTTTGTTAATGTTAATAAGCTCAAATTTTTTAAGTTGTTTAAAACTAGGGTAGGTGGGTACCATAGCTTTGTTGTTAAAAACATAACGTTTAGAAATAATGTTTAAAAAAGACGTGGTGTAAATGTTTAAATATCCAAAGTGGTACTCGCCGCGTTGGGTTGGCTTTAGGTTATAGTTTATGTGCGTTTTTTGTTTAGAGGCCACCCTTTTTTTTATTGTAAAATCGCGTATTTGAAATTGCACTGGTATCTCGTCTATAATTTCTAGATGTGTTGCTATTTTATAATTATTACTTATAATTAATTCAATGTTGTTTTTATCGCCATTAGATAGTTTGTCTGGCAAAATTCGTTGTGCTGTTATTCCTTTTTTATGACTAAAAATAATAGCAAAATCTACTATAAATAAAATGAACAAAGTAGCTAATAAAAATGGCGCTAAATAAAAAAACGAAGGTATAAAATAGCTTAAGGCAAACAGAGTAATACTGATAATGCCGATGTAAAAAAAACGAGGTTGTATGTATATTGATTTAAAAAATTTCAATAGTTATATGGGTTGTAAATTATTAAAGACAATATTTTATCTTGGTATTTCTATGCTTTCTATAATTTGATTAATAATTTGCTGGCTAGACATACCTTCCATTTCGCGCTCTGGAGTTACAATAACTCTATGATGTAATACTGGTATTGCAACACGTTTTATGTCTTCTGGAGTTACAAAATCTCTACCTGACATTGCAGCAAAGGCTTTACTAGATTTTAATATGGCAATAGAGGCTCTTGGTGATGCTCCTAAATATAAAAAAGGATGACTTCTTGTTGCTGTAATAAGCTCTGCTATATATTTTAATAAATGTTTTTCTACCAATATTTTAGAAACTAAATCTTGATATTTTACAATTTGTAAACCTGTTAAAAGAGCGGTTATTTTATCTGTTTTAGAATGATTTTTCAAGCTGTTTTCTCTGGTAAGAATTTCTATTTCATCTTCTAAATTAGGATAATCTACATTAATTTTAAATAAAAAGCGGTCTAGTTGTGCTTCAGGTAGCCTGTAAGTACCTTCTTGCTCTACGGGGTTTTGTGTTGCTAAAACTATAAACGGTGCTTGTAACTTAAAAGCATTACCGTCTATGGTTATTTGCTGTTCTTCCATAACCTCGAATAAGGCCGCTTGTGTTTTTGCCGGGGCTCTATTAATTTCGTCTATAAGAATCATGTTAGAAAAAATAGGACCCTTTTTAAACTCAAATTCACTTGTTTTTAGATTAAAAACAGAGGTCCCCAAAATATCGCTAGGCATTAAATCTGGGGTAAATTGTATACGACTAAACCCTACGCTTAAAGATTTTGCTAATAGTTTTGCTGTTACTGTTTTTGCTACACCCGGCACGCCTTCTATTAAGGCGTGCCCCTTGGTAAGAATAGATGCAATAAGAAGATCAAGCATGTCTTTCTGGCCAACAATAACTTTGCCCATTTCTTCTTTTATTTGTGCAACACTGGTTTGTAATTCTGATAAATCTAGTCTGTTTTCAAAATCCAAACTATTAGGTTCTCTATTTATTGTATCATCAGTTTCTGTCGCTTTGTTATTGTAATCTGGCATGTTATTTATTTGGTCTAATTCTTTGTTTTCGTCCATAATTAATTTGAATAAAAAGATTCAATGTGTTTGTTTAAATCAAGTAGGTCTTGCTCTAGAGCTGTATTTTTTGTTTTTAAATTATTAATACAATCTATAAGGTTTTTTGTTATGGTTTTGTCTTTACCAGATTTTGTTGCTAATCGCTCTATAAATACGTTATCTAGTTTTTCGGTATTTAAATTAAAATCTAATCGTATTTTTTCTAGAAAATAAACTGTTTTTTTATCAATTAAATTTTTATGATTTTTTGTGTCAAAATATAGGCTAGATACTGTTTTAACAAATGCTACAGTGGTGTTTTTAACAGGCGCAATTATTTTAATAACCCGTTGTTTACGTTTTGCATGAAATATAACAAAAAGTATGGCAAAAAATAGTGTGGTGTACCATGCCCATTTAAAGGATTTTTGTTTTAAAAACCATGATAAATTAGAGTCTTTATCTGTGTTTTGTAATTCTATTATATGATGGGAATTAAAGTGAATATCTGCATCGGGTAAGTATGATATTAGAGCTTCTATATATTTATAATTATCATCTTTTAAAATATGGTAATTTGTAAAAACTTTAGGCTCTAGATGGAGGTATATTTTACCTAGCCCAAAAGTACCTTCTATAAAATTAGGGTCTTTATCGCTAGTGCTTGCATAACCTAATATTTTATTTCTATGTGTGTTTACTTTAGAGAAAAAAGTATATGAAGCGTTTTTATTAAATGTAAAATATTTTGATGCATCGGACTTTAAATAAAAACGCGATATACTGTCTTTAGTGCTTACAGCGTAGGTATCAACTCCTAAAGTGTCTGTTAATTTTTTATGAAAATTATAGCTAGATATAAATAATGTATTTCCTTGCTCTACAAATTTTAATAAGGCATTAATAGATTTGTTGCTTAAAACATTTTTCTTATTAATAATTAAAAAACTACCTGCTATTTTAGAGTTTTTTTCTTTTTTGTTTGTATTACTTTTTAAGTAGCTATGTGGGCTGTAGTATACTGTTTTTATTTTTTTGTTTTTAAAAATATTAGGAAGCTCTTTGTAAAACACACGAAGTCCATAAGGCGCTTTACTTTGCTCGTCCAACGATAAATTCCAATTTATTGTTTTGGTACTATTTATTTTAATACTAAAAATAATAATACTAACAAAAGTTATAATAATGATATATATAAGCCATGTTTTTTTCATTATTAAACCGTTTTTAATAGTGCTGTAAAATAGCTTTTTGCCTTGTTATATTGTACGGTGTTTATACTAAATTTACCGTACCAAATGTAGTTGTATAAATATTGTAAATAAGCAAACTCTTCTTTAAATGGTTTATCATTAATTTCATTTAAATATTGCGTATTTGTTTTATCATCTTCAAACTTTATGTGCTGTTTTGTACTTAATGTTTTTAAGGTAAGTAAGTAATTGTACCTTATGGCTAATCTAAAGTCTTTATTAATTTCAGCATTTTTAATTAGAGTCCTAATATCGGTGCTGTTTATATTATCTGCTGTTATTTCTTCTTCAGTATTTAGAGTTTTACTTGTGTTATTGTTAAATATAGAGTGGCTCCCTTCTTTTTTTAACACATAAACAAGGTAAATAAGCGCTAGGGCTAACACAGTATAAAAAAACCAAGATAAAATACCTGTGTCTAAGCTAAAATTAAAACGCCTGTTTTCTTCTTTAATTTTAACTTGACCTTCTTTATACGCAATATCGTCGTTATAGGTTTTGGAGCTTTTGCTTTTCCTGTTTACAGCTTGTCCAGCTTCGTAATTATAATAATCTGTAGTGTAACGTTCTTTAAAATTGTCGTCAAATTTACGTGTTACATTTTGTAAAGGTGTAGCAGCGATAACTTTGTACATCAATACAAAGAGAACAATTAAGAGCTTATTTTTTTTAATAAAATTCAAATTACTTATTTGTTATTTGTATTGTATTTGTAATTTTTTTTTGAACTTTAAACGGATATATTAAATAGTAATAACTAATAGCTCCTAAAGTGGTAAATATAATACCAACCGATAGAAAGATGGGCATTGTATTGGAGTATCGTGTTATAAAACCCTCTAAAAATCCAGCAAAGAAAGTAAATGGAAATGTGCTTATTAAAATTTTAACACCTGTTTTAACTCCGTTTTTAAACGCATCTAATCTAGAGTAGGTTTTAGGAAAAAGAATACTTGCGCCAAGTATTAATCCAGCTGCAGCTTCTATAACGATAGCAAAAATTTCCATAGAGCCATGAATCCAAATACCGCGTACACTTTCCCAAAATACATTTTTTTCGTAAAAAAAGTACTGAAAAGCACCAAGCATAATACAGTTTTTAAACATAATCCATAAGGTACCAACACCACCAAAAACACCTAAAATAAAAGCAATAACGCCAACGCGTAAATTATTTATTGTAATACCAATAAAGCTACCCCAGTTACTGCCGCTTTTATAAACAGCTACAGGGTCTCCTTTTTCAATATTTTCTATAGACATATTAACGTAATCGTCTCCTAAAACAGAACGGATAAAAAGGTCGTCATGCATGGCCGAGATAACGCCTACGGCTGTAAAAATAAAAAAAACAATAAAAGCAATGTATATATAATTTTTGTTTTGGTAACAAATTAAAGGCACTTCTGTTTTCCAAAAAGATAATATTCTGTTACTGTCTTCTTGCTTTGTTTTATAAATTTTTTGAAAAGCCTTTGCCGCTAATTGGTTTAAATAAGCAATAACTTTGCTTTTTGGGTAATAAGTTTGTGCGTAAGCCAGGTCGTTAATTAACTTAACGTATTGAGATGCTAATTCGTCTGGTTCTTTTAGGTTATTATTAGATATGTCTTTTTCAAAACGTAACCAATTTTCCTTATTTTGCTTAATAAATGAAACTTCCCTCATATATTTGTTAAAATAAAAAATAATATGTCAGAGTTACAAATTAACACGACTCAAAATGTAAAAATAAGTTTTAATAATGCAGCAGTTGGTCAGCGCATCGGTGCTTTTTTAATAGATAGCGCCATTAAAACGGGTTACATTATGCTTACTATGTTTAGTTTTGGTGCTTTTAAGGGTATGGATAGTTGGTCGCAAGCAGCTATTAATAGTCTTTTAGGTTTACCTGTAATGTTTTATTCGTTGTTTCAAGAATATATGCTAAATGGGCAAACCTTAGGAAAGCGTATTTTAAATGTTAGAGTTGTTAAAATTGATGGTTATCAAGCTTCGTTTTCGGATTATTTAGTGCGTTGGTTTTTTAGAATAGTAGATGTATACATTCTATGCCTAGGTTTTTTTGTTATTATTTTTAGTAAAAAAAAGCAGCGTTTGGGAGATCTTGCTGCAGGAACAGCTGTTATACAATTAAACGACAAGGTTAATATAAGACATACTATTTTAGAAAATTTACAAACCGATTACAAACCAACGTATTCTAGTGTTATAAAATTATCGGACAACGATGCTAGAATTATAAAAGACACTTTTGTTAGAGCCAAAGTACAGGACGATTATAAAACAATTAAAAAATTGAAACAAAAGTTAATAGAAGTATTAGATATTAAAGATGTTAAACAACAAACCGATAAAGCTTTTGTTGAGGTTATAATGAAAGATTATAATTACTATACTCAAGATATGTTGTAGTGGTTTTTAATTAATAATTTCTACATCTCTAATAAAAACATTTTTCATGGGCCAGTCCGTTTCATCTGTTTTAACGGCTGCAATCTTATCTACCACATCCATGCCTTTAGTTACTTGTCCAAAAACGGTGTAATCTCCGTCAAGGTTATGTGCGCCACCTTTTCTTTGTACAATAAAAAACTCAAATGGAGAAGCTAGTTTATAAGGGTTTTCTATTTCACTGCTTGGCATAGAAATGACACCTCTATTATGTTTATGGCCTTTATTGGTATCTGTTGGCAATAAATATTCTCCAATTTTAAAGCGTTTATTAGCTGTTTTTTGGTCGTCGCTATCACCTCCTTGAATCACAAAATTATTTATCACTCTATAAAACTGTGTGTTTTTAAAATATTTTTGCTTACTAAGAAAAATAAAATTAGCCCTGTGGTATTTAGTATTGTTAAAAAGTAGAATCTCTATAGATCCAAAATCGGTAATAAGACGTACTTTATTTTCTTTATTTTTTTTACCATACTCGGCAAAGAATGGTATGGCATTTTCTGAGTTTAATTTAGGGTAGGTTTCTTTTTTAACCTCTTTTTTTGTTATTTTATTTTTAACAGTTTGTTGTTTTGTAGTTGTTGTTACATGGTTCTTTTTACTAGAAGGTTGGTCTTTGCAACTTATAACTAACAGAAAACAATAAAAAAAGGCAATTCTATACATGAGGTTCTTTTGGGGCAAATATAAAAAAGACAAAATTTTACAGCTATTTTTTGCGTGCAGAATTGTGTTGGTTTTATTTTTTACATATAAATGACTAAAAAAAATAACATTATGCTTAAAAATATTAAATTTTTAGGGATCGAATTCGTTAATTAAATTATCTTTAAACAGGAGGTGTTCTTGATGTAAAAATATCTTTGTTTTAATGATTTAATAAATAGTTTTTTAAGATTGATTTATGGAGTTTGACGTTTTTTTAAAGCTTGTTTCTAAGCTGGGTTCGGTAGCTTTACCCCAAAATAGAGCGCACGATAAAATGACACCTTTACATCGTAAATCTTTAAAAATAAATAATGACATATTAAATAAGGCTAGACAAGCAGCTGTTTTGGCGTTGTTTTATCCAGATGATAATTATCAAACCAAATTCGTGCTTATATTAAGAAATACTTACAAAGGGCAACACTCTGCTCAAGTTTCATTTCCTGGTGGGAAACCAGAAAAAGAAGACGGTACTTTAAAAAACACGGCCATACGTGAAACCTTCGAAGAGATTGGAGTACCAGCTCAATCTGTAAAAATATTAAAGCGATTGTCTCCTGTTTACATACCTACAAGTAACTTTAATGTTCAGCCTTACTTGGCTATGCTGCACGATAAACCCTTGTTTAAAAAAGATCCAAGAGAAGTACATAAAATTATAGAAGTCAATTTAAGTTATTTTTTAGAAAGTCAACGTGTTGTAAATCACAAGGTTTTGCTAGCTAACAACACTGATGTTGAGGTGCCTGCATTTAATTTGCATGGTCACATGGTTTGGGGAGCAACCGCAATGATGTTAAGCGAAATTAAAGACTTGTTAAAACCAATGCTCTAGTTTACTATATTTATTACATTTGCAATCCTGTAACACAGTTGTAAACTAAAGAATATAGCTAAACCACATTACTATGGCATTGTTAAAAAGAAACCCATTTGGACATATTTTAATTTTAAAAAAATGGCTAATTAGGTTATTTGGTGTAATTTCTCATAGGCGTTTTAGAGGCTTTAATGAATTGCAAATAGAAGGATCTGAGATTATTAAAAACCTTCCAGACACCAATGTGCTTTTTATATCTAATCACCAAACCTATTTTGCCGATGTAGTAGCCATGTTTCATGTTTTTAACGCCAGCTTAAGTGGTCGTGTAGACAGTATAAAAAACATTGGTTACATATGGGATCCTAAATTAAATATGTATTACGTTGCAGCCAAAGAAACCATGAAATCTGGTTTTTTACCTAAGATATTCGCATACATGGGATCCATAAGTATCGAGCGAACTTGGCGAGCAGACGGACAAAACATAAATAGGCAAGTAAAAATGAGCGATATATCCAGTATCGCCAAGGCATTAGACGATGGTTGGGTAATTACCTTCCCTCAAGGTACTACTACACCGTTTAAACCGGTAAGAAAAGGTACTGCCCATATTATAAAACGTTATAAACCTGTTGTGGTTCCTATTGTTATAGACGGATTTAGAAGATCTTTTGATAAAAAAGGCCTACGTATAAAAAAGAAGAATATTATGCAGTCTTTTGAAATAAAAGAACCACTAGATATCGATTACGATAACGAAACGACCGAAGACATTGTAAGACGTATAGAGTTTGCCATAGAGCAGCATCCGTCATTTTTAAAAGTCCTATCAAAAAAAGCATTAAAAGAACAAGAGTCACTAAATAAACTTAGGGAGTGGTAATTTGTTTTAATTAATAGATGTATTCTTCATGTTAAACACAACTGCCAAAGCGCAACTGTTTTCTAATTTAAAAACATATTTTGGTTACGATTCATTTAGAAAGAATCAAGAGCTTATCGTAGAGGCTGTTTTAAGTAAAAAAGACTGTTTGGTTATTATGCCAACAGGCGGCGGTAAATCTATTTGTTTTCAATTGCCAGCATTATCTTTGCCAGGTGTTACTCTTGTAATATCACCACTTATTGCATTAATGAAAGATCAAGTCGATGGATTAAATGCAAATGGTATACCGGCGTCTTACTTTAATAGTAGCCAAACGGGCGAAATGCAAACACATATTATAGAGCAAGTTTTATCAGCAAAAATAAAATTGCTTTATGTTGCTCCAGAAAGTTTAGCAGCGTTACAAAATATTTTAAACGAAACATACATAAGTTGTGTGGCCATAGACGAGGCACATTGTATATCTTCTTGGGGTCATGATTTTAGACCTTCTTACCAGCAATTAGGTTTTTTAAAAAAAACACTGCCTAATACACCGTTTATAGCATTAACAGCGACGGCCGACAAGGCAACTAGAGAAGACATTGTAAAGCAATTGCGTATTACACATGCAAAACAATTTATTTCTTCTTTCGATAGAAAAAATATAGCCCTAGAAGTGCGACCTGCTAACGATAGAATTTCTCAAATTGTTAAATTTATAAAACAGAAACCTAATCAATCTGGTATAATTTATTGCTTAAGCAGAAAAAACACAGAGCAATTATCAAAAAAATTAAATACCAACGGGATAAGTGCAGAAGCATATCATGCAGGGTTAAATTTCGATGCCAGATCTAAAGTTCAAGAAGATTTTGTTTTTGATAAAACACAAATAGTTTGCGCAACGGTTGCTTTTGGTATGGGGATCGACAAATCTAACGTGCGTTGGGTTATTCATTATAATATGCCTAAAAACATCGAAGGTTATTATCAAGAAATTGGTCGTGGAGGTCGAGACGGTTTAAAATCGCATGCTTTGTTATTTCATAGTTATGCCGATGTAATTCAACTTCGAAACTTTGCAAGTGGCGCCTCTAACGAGGAGGTGCAAGTCGCTAAGTTAGAGCGCATGAAACAGTTTAGCGAATCGGTGACCTGTAGAAGAAAAATTTTACTAGGTTATTTTGGCGAGTTGCTAGCCGATAATTGTGGTAATTGCGATGTTTGTAAAAATCCGCCTCAATTTTTTGATGGTACTATAATTGCTCAAAAAATATTGTCGGCCATATACCGTTTAGAACAAACAGAATCTATGGGTATGGTGATCGACGTTTTACGAGGCTCTCAAAATGCCAATGTACTTTCTAAAGGATATCACCAATTACGAACCTTTGGCATAGGTAAAGATATATCCTGGAAAGATTGGCAACATTTCGTGGTGCAACTTATAAATCAAGGGTTTTGCGAAATAGCCTTTCACAAGCATAACGCTTTACAACTTACAGCATTTTCTAATAATGTTTTATTTAAGCAAGCTAAAGTCGCTTTAACTAAACCTATTGCTGTTAAGGATATAAAAGTAGCCGATAAAAAACCTAAAGTAAAGCGAACAAAGTCTAAACCAAAGGCTATTGCTAGTAATTTATTTGAACGCTTAAGAGCTTTACGTTATAAAATAGCACTCGAAGAGAATATTCCTGCATACCTAGTATTTAGTGATGCCACACTTAAAGAAATAGAGCGCGAACGCCCTTTAAGCGATAGCGATTTTCTTAAGATAAGCGGGGTAGGGCAACGTAAATTAGAAGTTTATGGGGACGAATTTATAGCAGAAATTTCAAGTTTCATGAACAGTAAAGTTAAGAAACCCAAAAAGGTTGATACTTGGATGGAAACGTATAACCTTTACAGGGCAGGCCTATCTATAGAAGAGATTTCTATAAAACGAAAATTAACCCTAACAACTATATATTCTCATATAGCTAAATTATATGGCTCTGGTAAAGCTATTAATATATTCGATTTTGTATCGCCAAGCGAGGTAGAAGCCGTAAAAAAAGCAAAGCAAGTGTTAGATGCTCCTAAGGCTTTAAAACCTTATTTTACTTATTTTAATGAAGAGCTAGATTACTTTAAAATACGATTAGCTTTAAGTGTTATAGAAAAAAAATAACCGACTTAAAAATTATTTTAAATCGGTTATTGAATTTAGTTTTATAGGCTTAATTAAACTCATCGTAAGCATGTATAGATTTCATTATTTCTTCGTAAAAGAATACGGCTTTAGCTATTTTTTTAGTGTCAGAATAAGGAAGAAGTTTTCTTTG
>CALHCQ010000003.1 GCA_937936645.1 uncultured Algibacter sp. | reverse complement strand
CTGTTCAAACGTTTAATCTTAAAATTCAAAAAAAATGAATTATTAAAAATTAAGCATAAAAAAAACGTTAAAACCCTTATGTTTACTACTAATAACAAAAAGGTCGAACGTTGTAAAATTTTGACATTTAGTTAAAATTAACTACATTTGTTCAAACGTTGTAACAAATGTATATAAAAATTGGCTAACAAAAAAAAAACAACCATAAAAGATATTGCTAATGTATTAGGCATTACACCTTCTGCTGTTTCTAAAGCACTTAACAACAACCCTAGAATTAGTAAAAAAACAAAAGCCAATGTTATACAAGTTGCAAAAAACCTAAATTACCAGCCCAACCATATTGCAAGTGCTCTACGCAAAGGAAAAAGTAATCTAGTTGGGGTTATTATACCTAGAGCAAATAGCCATTTTTTCTCTTCTGTTATTGAAAAAATAGAAGACGTTTTAAATAAAGAAGGTTACAATATTATTATTACACAGTCTAACGAGTCTTACACCAAAGAGTGTAATAATATTGACGCTTTACTTTACACGCAAGTAGATGGTATTATAGCCTCTATGGCCAACGAAACAACCCAATTAGACTACTACGAAAAAATTAAGTCGCAAAATATTCCATTAATATTATTTGATAGAGGTGAAAACGATTTAAATGTTGACTATGTAGGCATAGACGATTACCAAAGCAGCCATATTGTTATAAAACATTTGGTAGAGCAAGGTTGCAAACGTATTGCACACATTGGGGGCTTTAGCCATACTAGAATTTACAAAAACCGAATTAGGGGTTACAGAGATGCTTTAAAAAAATACAATTTACCTATTGAGGATGATTTAATTACAGAAAGCAATTTAAGTATTGAAGATGGGCGCAAAAACATGCAAAAACTTATAGACACTACTACGCTTCCAGATGCTGTGTATGTTGCCGGAGATTATGCGGCTTTAGGTGCTTTACAGGTATTAAAAGAAAACAACATTAATGTACCAAAAGATGTGGCATTAGTTGGTTTTAGTAATGATACTTTCTCGTCTTTAGTAACCCCGTCTTTAAGCTCTATAGAACAACATAGCGAAAAAATAGGAGAACTCGCTGCGCATGCTTTTTTAAAGCGCATGAGCCATCCTGACGAAAAAGTATCTCTTAACAAAATGATACTTAAACCCCAACTTATTGTAAGAGACTCCTCTAAAAGAAAATAATTTATTTTTTAAGTTTACTTTTAAACGTATCAAAATCACTTTCAACCTTTGCTCTTGGCCACGAATTGTTAGCGGTATCTATATCTGCTGTTTGTTTATCTGGATCTATAACAACACCTATAATTTCCTTACGCGATGCGATTGTCTTTTTTATTTCTTTATCATTTTTACTCCATATTTGTGCTGGATATTTTACACGCTTTGTAGTGCCATCTTTATACTTAAACTCTGCAATAATTGGCATTACCAATCCGCCAGGCTTTTCAAATACAATTTCATAAAAATAGTTTGGCGCCTCCATTTTATTACGTTCTTCTGCTGTAAAATTATTTTGCATATAATCTTTAAGTAATGCGACATCTTGTAAGGGCTTATCTTTTAACATGGATTTTTTAAAATCGCTACTCCCCTCTTCTACAGTGTAAACCAAAGGAATTAAGTCGTTAACGGTTTTACCTCGCTCTTTTAAATAATCTTTGATGTATTGGTTTGGAGTCGATGTTATGTAATACCTTTTAATATCTTTAATACCAATATCTACCCAGTCGGTGGTATAAAACCATCCTCGCCAATACCAATCTAAATCGAATGCAGATGCGTCTTCCATAGTTCTAAAAAAATCTTCTGGAGTGGGGTGCTTAAACATCCAGCGCTGTGCATAGGTTTTAAAGGCAAAATCGAATAGTTTTGGCCCCATAACGGTTTCTCGTAATATATTTAATGCTGTGGCTGGTTTACCATAGGCATTGTTACCAAATTGATAGGTATCGCTACCTCGTGTCATTATTGGCGCTATAAAATCTTGATTACCGCCCATGTATGGGATAATCATTTCTGCAGGCCCTCTATCGGATGGGAAATGCGCATCGTCTTTAGACAAGGCGTTAGGATACCATTTACCAAAATCTTGTTCGGCTATGTATTGTACAAAGGTGTTTAACCCTTCGTCCATCCAGGTCCATTTACGCTCGTCGCTATTTACAATCATAGGAAAGAAATTGTGCCCAACTTCGTGTATAATAACCCCCATCATTCCGTATTTTACACGATCGCTGTATGTACCATCGGGTTTTGGCCTGCCATAATTCCAACATATCATAGGGTACTCCATACCCTGATTTTTTGCATGCACAGAAATAGCTTTATGGTATGGATAATCGAATGTCATTCTTGAATACGATTTTAATGTACTAGCCACAGCTTTGGTAGACCAATCTTCCCACAGGGGGTTGCCTTCTTTTGGATACATAGAAACCGCCATAACGTCTTTGTTTCCTAATTTTACAGCCATCATGTCCCAAATGAATTTTCTTGAGGTTGCAAAACCAAAATCTCTAACATTTTTCGCTCTTAATTTCCAGGTTTTTGTTGTTGTAAATTTTGTTTTTTCGGCAGCTTCTGCTTCCTCTTGTGTTACAATTAACACCGGTTTATCGTACGATTTTTTTGCAGCTTCGTAACGGCGCATCATGGTTTTCGTAAAAACCTCTTTACGGTTTATTAATTCTCCTGTACCATCTAAAACATGATCGGAAGGGACTGTAATATCGACTTCAAAATCGCCAAAATTTAGTGCAAATTCATCATCGCCCCAAAACTGTGCATTTTGCCACCCTTCAACATCACTATAAACAGCCATTCTAGGATAAAACTGAGCCATAACATAAGCCCTGTTATTATCTTCTGGAAAAAACTCGTAACCAGAACGGTCACGATGAATAACGTGATTATTAATAATGTACCACCATTTTATAGAAAAACTGTATTTGTCTCCAGACTTTAAAGGCTTGGGCAAATCTACACGCATCATTGTTCGGTTTATCATGTATGGTAAACGCGCTCCTTTATCATCTTTAACTTCTTCAATGTTAAATCCGCCATCAAAAACAGGTCTTACATAGTCGTCCACAAAACTACTTGGGCGCATAGCAGGTTCGAAACTTCCAGCTTCTATTAACGGCGATTTAGAATCTTTGGCTCTAACGTTTTGATCTAATTGCACCCAAAGGTACTGTAATGCATCTGGAGAATTATTAGTATACGTTATGGTTTCAAAACCAGATAACTTAGTATTTTCGTCATCTAAAACAACAGTCATTTTATAATCTGCTTGCTGCTGATAATAAGCAACGCCTGGCGCTCCAGAAGCATTTCTGTAAATGTTAGGGCTTGTAAATTTATCGTGTAGTTGTCTAAATTTATTTGTGTTTTCGTGACCTGCTTTTTTTACATCTTTTTGGTCTTGCGCATAAAGACTAAACAGACTTAAAAGGGAACATAGTATGGAACTAAAAAATACTCTCATTTTTATTTTTTTTCGTTTTAAACCTAAGGCTTAAATTTATTTTTATTGTAATTATGACTTATAGAAACTCGATGTGCTGTAAGCAAATAATTATGCTGTTTTGCATTTATATTGAGTTTAATAATATTTTGTTGATCGTTATACAGATCGAATAAAATTTTATTTTTTATGACTATAGATTCTATAGAATCTATATTTGAAATCTCTAAATAACAGCGTACAATATCATCTTTACATGCTTTACCTAAAAACTTATAATCTACCTTTTGGTTGTTTACAGTTACACTAAAATTATTTTTTAGATAATGTTTAATATGCTCGTCTGTCTTTTTGGTTTCTAAACTATCTCCTAAAATAATATTTTTGTTATATCGCGTTTGTAGAAGTTTTTCAAAATCGTCTGTAAAAAGCCTAGTTGTAATTTGAATTGCTTTTTCGTTTTTAATGTAATCTACTTTGGTAATGCTTACATAGTATTTATGCAAATTTGTAAAACCAAACATAAATGGAATACAACAAAAAACAACCATGTATTTTACACGTTTTATTTTTTTAAGTAAACAAACCATAATACGCTTAACTTATTGTTTTAAAAAAGCTTTACTACGCTGCGATAAAAGCGCAATAAACTCCATTTCATGTCCATAGTTTAGTAAATTAAAATCGAAATCGCTAGCCTCCACATACCTAATAAAAGCTTCTACGCGATGCTCTGGAATATTAAAGTTATCTGACAAAAACTCAGATCCTAAATAATATTTAATAGAACGTGCAGGAACAGCAGGAATACCAATTTTCTTTTTATTATCGGCCTCAGACCTAAACAAAGGTAACAATAACTGATCTACTACATTTATAATATTTAAACCGTTTACATACTCTGGAGCTCCGTGTAAATCCATAGCAGTGTTTTTAATCTTAGAACTTGTAGTTGCAGAATTTAATGCGCTTTTTTTACCAAAATACAAAACATCTAATCGAGGTTGGTATGCTTGTTTCTTTGCTATGTCGGCTTTTAGGTTACCTGTAATATCTTTAGAGGATACTATAATTTCGTCAAGTTTATTTACCTCCTCTATTAAAAATACTTTTAAAGATTTTGAAGCAATAATATCTTCATTAATATTAAAATTTACGTTT
>CALHCQ010000002.1 GCA_937936645.1 uncultured Algibacter sp. | reverse complement strand
ACAGAACTTCCTTTCCCTGTTCCTAAATTAAAAGTTTCATATTGTAATTTATTTTCTTTTGATAGTAATCTTTCTAGGGCAATAACATGAGCTTTAGCCAAATCTACAACATGAATATAATCTCTAATACAAGTACCATCGGGTGTTGGATAATCGTTACCAAATACAGAAAGTTCTTTTCTTAACCCTATAGCCGTTTGCGTTATAAATGGCACTAGGTTCTGCGGGACACCATTAGGTAATTCGCCTATATTTAAAGAACTATGCGCACCAATTGGATTAAAGTAACGCAAAGCCGTAGCATTTATAGTTTTAACAGATTTACAGGTGTCTTTTATAATTTCTTCTCCAATTTGCTTGGTATTACCGTAAGGTGACTCGGCTAGTTTAACAGGAGCCTGCTCTGTAATAGGTAAAACATCTGCTTGACCGTAAACAGTACAAGACGAGCTAAAAATAAACGATGCCTCTGGCAACCCTTTTAAAGCTTTTAAAATATAAACTAAGGTATTTATATTATTTTCGTAATACATTAAAGGATTAACAACACTTTCTCCAACAGCTTTACTTGCCGCAAAATGGATGACTCCTTTTATGTCTGTGTGCCATTTAAAAAAGGCCTCTACTCTATTTTTATCTTTTAAGTCTAGCTTTTCAAAAACAAGTTTTTTTCCGGTTATAGCTTCTATGCCGTCCAAAACCTGTAGCGAAGAATTAGAAAGATTGTCTATAATAACAACTTCGTACCCTTTGTTCTGTAACTCTACAACAGTGTGCGAACCAATAAAACCTAAACCCCCAGTAACTAAAATTTTATGCATTTATAAAAGATTTTACTTTAGATACAATGTAATCGATTTGATCATCGTCTAGTTCAGTATGCATTGGTAGCGATATTACTGTTTTAACTAAAGTATTCGTTACTTTAAAATGATCTTCGTTGTATCTAGAGTCTGCGTAAGCTTTTTGTTTATGCAGCGGTATAGGGTAATATACACCACATGGTATATCATTTTCATTTAAGTGTGCTACTAAAGCATCACGATCTATACCTTCTAATTTTAAAGTGTACTGATGGAATACATGGCAGTCACATTGCTCGCAAATACCATTTTCGCAACCATTACTTAATTTAGGTATTGTAATACCTTTTATATTTTTAAAAGCTTCATTATATTTTCTTGCAGCACTTTGCCTCGCTTTATTATAATCATCTAAATGTGGTAATTTAGCGTTTAAAACAGCTGCTTGTATACTATCTAGTCTAGAGTTAACCCCCACAACATCGTGATGGTAGCGTTTATACATACCATGATTAACAATACCTCTAATGGTGTGCGCTAAATCATCATCGTTAGTAAAAATAGCACCACCATCGCCATAACAGCCTAAGTTTTTAGACGGAAAAAAAGAAGTAGATGCTACATGCCCAATAGTTCCCGATTTTAATTTTTTACCATTTTTATAAGTGTAATTGGCGCCAATAGCTTGAGCGTTATCTTCTATTACATATAAATTATGTTTTTTTGCTAAACTCATAATACCCTCCATATTGGCACACTGGCCAAATAAATGCACCGGTACTATGGCTTTTGTTTTAGGTGTTATAGCTCGCTCTATAGCTTCAATGTTAATATTAAAATCATCTGGATTAACATCAACTAAAACAGGTGTTAAATTTAGCAAAGCAATAACCTCTACTGTTGCAGCAAAAGTAAAATCGGCAGTAATAACCTCGTCTCCTGGTTTTAGTCCTAAGCCCATCATGGCAATTTGCAACGCATCTGTGCCATTGGCGCAAGGAATAACATGTTTAACACCTAAATAATCCTCTAAATTCTTTTGAAACTCATGAACTTTAGGCCCATTAATAAACGCTGCATTTTCTATAACTTCCTGGATAGAAGGATTTACAACATCTTTTATTTGATTATATTGACCTTTAAGGTCTACCATTTGAATTTTCTTCATCTAACAAAATTACAGACTAAAATATTAGTCAATTTAAAGCATTACATACAAAAAGTACTGCCTAACAAAATTACAAAATTCAATATTGGTATACAATGAAACGATTATGAATAATTAAACTTTAAAATGTACTTTTGCATAAAACAAAGGTTTTGCGTAAAATTTATAATACAGCAATTAAAGCTGCACAAATAGCTTTAAAATGCATAGCTCCTTTTAATACTAAAATAAAAAAAGGAGTTATTGGCAGACAAAACACATTTAGCATTTTAAATAAAAATGTAGAGCAAACCGATAAAACGTTATGGTTTCATTGTGCATCGTTAGGCGAATATGAACAGGGCTTACCTGTATTTCAAGCATTAAGAACGCATTATAAGTCGCATAAAATTATACTATCATTTTTCTCTCCTTCTGGGTATGAAATTAGAAAAAACAGTCCTATTGCAGACGTTGTTGTATATCTACCTCTAGACACCATAAATAACGCAAAACAATTTATAAACCTTGTTAATCCAGAATTATCTGTTTTTGTTAAATATGATATATGGCCAAATATTCTAAATGAATTAAAAAGAAAAAAACAACGCGCTATATTAATATCTGCTGCTTTTAGAAAAGAGCAATCTTTTTTTAAATTTTACGGTAAATTATTACGAGAAAGCTTATTTACTTTTGAACATATTTTCACTCAAAATGAGGCTTCAGAAACACTATTACATAGTATTAATTACAAGAACACAAGCACAACAGGAGATACCAGGTTTGATAGGGTTTACAACCAACTTTCTATAAACAACACATTGACTTTTATTGAAACGTTTAAGCAAAATAAACTTTGTTTAATTGCAGGAAGCACTTGGCCAGAGGACGATAACTTACTTACAGAGCACATTAATAACAAGACAAACAAAAACGTAAAATATATAATTGCGCCACATAATATAAAAGAAAACTTAATTAACAATCTGCAAGACCAACTAAAAGTTAAAAGTGTTTTATACACTGAAAAAGACGACTTAAAAAAGCTACAAAATGCCCAAGTACTTATTATTAATACCATAGGATTACTAAGTAAGGCTTATAAATATGCAGACATAGCCTACGTAGGAGGTGCCATGGGAAGTACAGGTTTACATAACACATTAGAACCAGCTGTTTTTGGCACACCTATAATTATAGGAAATACATATGATAAATTTCCTGAGGCAAAAGCAATGATAGAGTATGGTGGCATGTACTCCATTTCTAATCAAGAAGAAATTAATAGCGTTATAAATGATCTATTAGAAAACGAAGACAAAAGACTAAATATGGGTTCTTTAAATTTAGAGTTTATAAAAAAACACAAGGGGGCTGTAACCCAAATTATAGATTATCTGCGTATATAGATAGACTTTTTATACTAAAACACAAAAAAGATAAAAAATAAGAGTTATTTGATCGCAAAGATTATTAAATTGCTCGCACTATTATAATTAACCATAAAACATTAAAACACAAAACATGAAAAAATTAGTTTTAAGTACTGCGCTTTTATTAGCATTAGGTGTTTCTTTTACATCTTGTAGAGACGAGAAAAAAGCTGGAAGTAGTATTATTGATGGCGCTATAGACGCTACTGGTAATGCAGTTAATGCTGCTGGAGATGCTGCACACGGTGCTGCTCATGCTGCCGGAGACGCTGTAGGTGCTGCAGGAAACGCTGCTCATGGTGTGGCTAACAAAGCTGTAGATGCTGCTGGAAACGCTGTAGACGCTGCTGGAAATGCTGCTCATGGCGCTGTACAAAAAGTAGGAGACGCTGCTAACGCTGCTGTAGATGCTGCTGGAAATGCTGTAAACGCTGCAGGAGAAACTGTAGGAAACGTTGCTAACTCTGCTAAAGATGCTGCACATGGTATGGCTAACAAAGCTGTAGATGCTGCTGGAAATGCTGCTAACTCTGCTAAAGACGCTGCACATGGAGCTGTACAAAAAGCAGGAGATGCTGTAAACAGTGCTGCACATAGCGCTACCGAAAAAGTAAATGGTGCTGCTGATGCTTTAAAACACAAAGCACATAGTGTAGCTCACTAATTATTGCATACAAAATATTACACATAAAAAAAGCCTCCTAATATTAGGAGGCTTTTTTTATGTGTAATATTTAAATATGACTTAAGTTTTACATTGAATCAAGTCTTTTTTTAAACAAAAAAAGCTTCAAATATAAATTTGAAGCTTTTAGCAATATTTGCGGTCTGGACGGGACTCGAACCCGCGACCTTCGCCGTGACAGGGCGACATTCTAACCAACTG
>CALHCQ010000001.1 GCA_937936645.1 uncultured Algibacter sp. | reverse complement strand
TTACTTGTAACTGCTCGCCAATTCTATTTTAGCTTTCAAGGCTTTTCTCATGGCATCTAGTACATCTTTGTTAGTACTTTTTATTATATTTTTATTTTCTTTAGGATCCTGTTTAAGATTATATAGCATCTCCTCACCGTTTTCAAACAAAGAATATGTGTAATCGTCTGTTACAATAGCATCTGCTTTTTTAAAACGAGCATAAGCATGTGTTCTAAATGATTCTTTAGGACTTTCTATAACCGATTTAAAACTTTTTCCCATAATATAATTTGGAGTTTTTATTTGTGCTAAATCGCAAAGTGTAGGGTAAATATCTACACTCTCTATTAATGCTTTAGTATGTTGCCCTTTTGCTTCTCCTGGTACTTTTACTATTAAAGGTACTTGTAAAGCATTGTGTAATGTATTGTGTTTACCCCAAAACTCGTGCTCTCCCAAATGCCAACCATGATCGCCCCATAATACAACAATTGTATTTTCTGCAAGACCAAGAACTTCTAACTCTTTAAGCACGGCACCAACCATTACGTCTACATAACTTACACAGGCATAATACCCGTGACGCATCATTTTATGAAATGCCTCTGTTTTAGGTTTATAATCTCCAAAACTATAACTTTTAAACTCGCCACTACCACGTAATAAACTAGGTGCATTTTCTGGTAAATCGCGATTGTCTGCAATATTTATAGATTCTCTGTCATACAAATCCCAATATTTCTTAGGTGCATAAAATGGCATATGAGGACGAAAAAAACCACAAGCCATGAAAAAAGGTTCTCCAGAAGTCTTTAATTTTCTTAAATCGCTAATTGTTTTTTGTGCTATTTTGTAGTCTGGATAACCTGTCTCGTCTACATCTGGAGCTTCGTAAATTCGTCCATTACCAGATTTTTTTAGCACATCATTAGTTGTTGGATCAAAACTTACACGGTGCCCACCTTTTGGCATCCAAGGATTTTGACTCCAACTTGCTTCCTGAACATCTTTGTTATAGTGAAAAATTTTACCATTAGAAATACAAGTATAACCTGCTTCTTTAAAAACACCTGGTAATGTTTTGGCATTAGGCACATCCTCTTGTGCTTTTGCTCTATAATCTATAAAACGGGTTTTAGTTGGTAAAATACCTGTTAACAAACTAGCTCTAGAGGCTCCACAAACAGGCACATTACAGTAAGCACGATTAAAAACAAGTGCTTCTTTTGCAAATTGATCTATATTTGGCGATTTTACCTGTGGTGCGCCATAACAGCCTAACTCGGGCTTTAAATCGTCGATAGCAATAAACAAAATATTCTTTTGCTTCTCATTTTTTTCATGCTTTTCACTTTCTACTACTACAACTTTTTCTTTTGACTTGCAAGAAGCTAAAAGCAAGACCGTACTAAATGTATATATTATATATTTCTTCATGTTTTTTACCAGTGTTTAATAAAAGTATAATCCTCGTCGTTTAAAGTGTTTTTTATAGCATTAGGAATTTTTCTTCTAGGTGTATCTTTATCCAATTTAAAACCGCGTTTACCTTTTGCTGTTATTAAGGGCATATGCCCTATGGTTTCGTTTAAAAAATCACCTTGAGACTTCATCCAAACAAACATATCGTTTCTTAAGGTTTCCTTGATTGATTGTAACTCAGGATTGTTTATTAAATTCTTTTGCTCAAAAGGGTCGTTTTTTAAATCGTAAAGCACCTCGAATGGTTCTTTTTTAAAGGTATTAGCTCCACGTTTTATAAAATAATCTACATTGGCTTTACCTGTTAAATTTTTATCTACAACCTCGACTGAATTAAAGTTACGTATGTATTTATAACGGTTATTTCGTATCATTCTAGAAGGAAAAACTTCTGAATTCAATATATTTTGACTCGTTCTTACACCGTAAACATATTTGTTAATTGGAGCATCTTTACCTTTTAATATGGGTAAAAAACTTTTACCATCCATGTCTCCTGTTAATTGTCCTCCAGCAGCTGCTATAAATGTTGGTAATACATCGGTGTAATGCACCAATTGGCTTGATTGCGTACCTGGTTGTATAACCTTAGGCCAGCGTACAACAAAAGGTACTTTTAAACCAATATCTTTAACTGTAAATTTACCCGAAACACCATGATCTGCACTGTAAATAAACAATGTATTGTCATCTAAATAATTATCTACAAGATCTAATACTTTTTCTATTTGTGTATTATCTTCTTCTATACTTCTGTAATAACCTGCTTTTTTCTTAACAAACGCTTTGTTGGTCTTTTTACGTGCATTAAAAGGAAAAAACTTAATATTTTCTGCTTTTGGGTTTTTAACATCAAAGTATTTACCGTGAGGATATTTTGAGGTTATAAACATACAAAAAGGCTTTTTTGTTGTTTTAAAATAATGTTCCATACTATCTAATGGAATATATGCTCTAGGCACTCCTGGTTTTGGTACAGGTTCCCATTCTTTATCCCAAGTATATACGCTACTTGGTTTAACATGACTTTTACCTGCCAACACAACATCGTACCCCAACTCACGCATGCGAGCGGTAACACTTTTTATATTTGGTCGTGTTGCACTATGGTTTGCAAAACATCCGTTCTTTAAAGGATAATTTCCTGTAAAAAGTTGCGATCTACTGGGTGCACATATGGCTTGAGCCGTAAAAGCATTTGTAAATAACATACCTTCTTTAGCTAGCCTATCTACGGCAGCAGTATTTACTTTCTCATTACCGTAACAACCATAATCATAAACATCTTGATCATCAGCTAAATAAAAAATAAAATTAGGTTGCTTACTACTAACCGTTGTGGTTTTTGCTGTAGCATTTGTTTTACTCGTTACATTGGGCGTCTTTTTAGTTACACAAGCAAAAAAAGAGAGTGTTAAAGTTGATGCTACTAAAAAATTGAGATGCTTTTTAATCATGCTTATTAATTTTATTTTTTATACTTTTTAACGGCGTTACTAGATGGGTAAGGCACAATATCGCCATTTTTAACCCATGTTCCTGTGGGTGCTTTATTCGCTTTTAGCCATGCTACCATATCGGCATTCATTTTTAAAGCAATGTCCATATGTTGGTTTGACGGGTTTTCTAAAAGGTTTGTTTTTTCTGATAAATCCTTATTTATATGATACATTTTAAATGTATCTGTTTCATAAAAATAAAACAGCTTAAAATAATCGTCTCCAATACGTTTTTGTATTAAGGTTGACGGGGAGAACCTTTCATCCATATAACCTGGTAAATGCCAAAATAAATTTTCTCTAGAAATACGATTTTGTGCTCCTGTTAAAACTTTAGAAAATGATACCCCATCGTATTTTGGTTTCGTTCCATTTTGCTTGGTTAAAGCTGCTATATTTACTCCTGCTAAATCTGCCAATGTTGGCAAAAAATCGATACAATGTACAGCTTGGTTTGTTATTGAATTCTTTTTTATAACATTAGGATATCTAAAAATTAATGGAACTCGAATTCCGCCCTCTGTTAAAGTTCCTTTTTTACCTGTAAGTGGCTTGTTGTTTTTTAACCCACCATTGTCAGAATAAACTATAAAAATAGTATTATTACTAATATCATCAGAGAAATCGCCATCGCCATTAGGATCTTTTATAGCCTGGTTAATTTTACCAATATTTTGATCTAAGAGCTCAATCATAGATGCGTATTCTGCCAAGCGCTTGTTTAAACCTCGCTTTTTATATTTTTCGGTTAAATCTTTTCGACCTACAACTTTAGAGTGTACGGCATGAAATGGTACATACAAGAAAAAAGGCTGATTCGTGTTTGCGTTTTCTTTAATATAGTCTACCGAAAAATCGCCAATAGCATCGGTAAGATGTTTTGGGGTCCCGTTTAAAAGTGACAATTCACTTTTTGATGCATAAGGTTTAAGAATAGTATTAATATAATTTTCATCGTAAGGTGTAGCGTACTTATCTACGTATTTAGATTTAAAAGTCCAACCTTTACGGTCAGATTGCAGTGCTAGATAATATGATTTTGTACGTGTGCCGTTTACTGGTGCTGCGATAATATGATGAATATCGGCTGGTAAGTCTATACCAAAATCGCCAACCAAAGGATGTGGTGTACCATGACTTTTACCTATAAAAGCGGTTTTATATCCTTGTGTTTTAAAAGCATCAAAAATATTAATACCATCCTCTGCTATCACTTTTTTTTGCTGAAAAGGTTTTATTGGTAAGTTAGGAAACCCTTTTGTTCTTTTGTCTTGCCTATTTAATGAGCCAACATTATAAACTTGATTATCTGATCCTGTGGGATACTGACCACTAATTAAAGACGCTCTAGATGGTGCACAGTTTTGATTTGTGTAAGCGTGAGTAAAAGACATGCCTTCGGATGCTAATTGATCTATTACAGGTGTTTCGTATCTTTTTGAACCTCTGCCCCCATTTGTATTACCCGTACTGACATCGACCCATCCTAAGTCGTCAGCAAATAATAATACAATATTAGGTTTTTTATGTACTTTTTGTAGAACAGCACTTTTAGTTTCTTGAACTTTTTTAACCTCTTTGCATGACACTAAACTAGACAATACAACTCCTGCTAGTAATGATACATTTTTAAATTTCATTATCCTTAATTAAGTATTTTATTATTATTTGTCACTAAAAAAAATTCTTTTGGCACTATATTTTAATCCTTAATTTTAACCATCTATAAGTTTAAATTAATCGCTAATATTTTTTGATAAATATAATCGTAAAATTTTATATTTAATCAATACGAATTTATTAATGTTTAGCTCCTATAACTTTAACAGGAGTGGTTGTTCCATTTACTCGATTTTTCTGTTCCACAAAATAAGGCTGAAAAGTATAATTTGACGCTTCATCCCATTTAGAATTTATGGTAGGTAATAATTTTTTTAGAGTTTCTATTTTTTCTTTAAAAATAATATTATTGGCTTGATTATGCCACTCGTTAGGGTCGTTACGATGGTCGTAAAATTCTTCAGTACCATCTTCATAACGAATGTAACGGTAACCATCTTTTTTTATAGCATGGTTGTTCATGGCAAAGGTTGTTATAGCGTATGTATCATTTACACCTTCATCATTATTAATC